>CAZACC010000006.1:14244-39420 GCA_964483545.1 uncultured Lachnospiraceae bacterium | reverse complement strand
ATGAAATTATTTATGATTTCTTTGATGCACTGAAATCACGCTCCAAGGGATATGCGTCCTTCGATTATGATATGAAAGGCTATGAGAGATCAAATCTTGTGAAGCTGGACATCCTCATCAACCATGAGGAGGTGGATGCGCTGTCCTTTATTGTTCACGCAGACACTGCTTATGAGCGTGGCAAAAAAATGTGTGAGAAGCTGAAGGATGAGATTCCAAGACACCTATTTGAGATCCCGATTCAGGCAGCAGTCGGATCCAAGATTATTGCACGTGAGACTGTCAAGGCTATGCGTAAGGATGTTTTGGCAAAGTGTTATGGCGGTGATATTTCCCGTAAACGTAAGCTTCTGGATAAACAGAAGGAAGGAAAGAAACGTATGCGCCAGATCGGCAACGTGGAGATCCCACAGAAGGCATTTATGAGTGTCTTGAAATTAGATGAATCCTAAAAAGCCGTTGGAAATTTATGTGCATATTCCATTCTGCACCCAAAAGTGTCTTTATTGCGATTTCCTGTCCTTTCCGCTCTCAGCAGAGCAACAACAGTGCGACTGTTATATGAATGCTCTTCTGGAGGAAATCAAATATACGCATCAAATGGTTAACATAATAGAGGAGTATGAAATCACGTCCGTTTTTATAGGCGGCGGAACACCTAGTGCGATAGACGAAGTTTACATAAGAAAAATATTATGTGAACTTCGTTCTTTTTATATGATTGCACCAGATGCAGAGATTACCATAGAAGCCAATCCAGGTACGCTAACGGCAGAAAAGCTCAAAGCATACTGGGAGGCTGGGATTAACCGTCTGAGCATTGGTTTGCAGTCAGCAGATGATAAGGAGCTGAAACGCCTTGGGAGGATTCATACTTATGAAGAATTCCTAGAAAACTATATGCTGGCACGCCAAACAGGTTTTACAAATATCAGTATCGATCTGATGACTGCTCTACCAGGACAGACCATGAAGGATCTGGAGAGAACACTAAATCAGGTGATCTCATTGCGGCCAGAGCACATTTCAGCATACAGTCTGATTATCGAGGAGAATACACCATATGCTTCGTTATATTCAGAGGCAGACCTGCCGTCAGAGGAGCTCGACAGGGAGATGTATGCAGCAACAGGCAGGATACTGGAAGAAGATGGATACCATCGTTATGAAATATCAAATTACGCAAGAAAAGGGTTTGAGTGCAGACACAACTCTGGCTATTGGAGACGGGTTCCCTATCTCGGTTTTGGACTGGGTGCATCATCGTTGTTTGAAGAGATCAGATGGAAAAACGAAGCCAATATGAAACAATATATTAGCCAGATCATGCAGAAGCATCAGCCTGCAAGAAGAGAGAAAGATCAGTTGACACAGAAGCAGCAGATGGAGGAGTTTATGTTTCTTGGACTGCGGATGACAGGAGGAATCCGATATTGTGAATTTGAAAGAGCATTTGGGAAGGAGCCAGAAACTGTCTATGGACAGCAAATCAGTAGGTTAATCAAAGATGAACTGCTGGAGAAAACAGGAGAAAATAAGGGTAAAAGCGCAGGAAAGGATGACCCAACTGGAATCAAACTGACAGAGAGGGGATTGGATCTGAGTAATTATGTATTTTCATTTTTTATATTATGATAGGAAGGTTGGTGAAACAACATTGAAATAACGTTGAAATGAAACAAAACCCTTGTTATTTTATAGAAAAATTTGTATAATCGAAATAGGGTGTATTTTATTGCTAACAGAGAGGAGCAGAATGAAAGTATGCATAGAATCAGTGAGGATTTATTTCAAAATGCAATTGATTTGAACGAGACAATTGTATTTGAGTATCATATTCAAGGGGATGTCATCAGTTTTTCTGAAAATATAAAAAAACACATACCACTGCCGTTGCATGTGCCTGGATTTCTGACGAAGATGGATGCACGTGGGAAAATCTATCAGGATGATATTCAGAAGTCAATTACCTTCTTTAGTCAGCGTGAGGATACGAACAAGGTACATATGGAATATATCCGTTTTATTGATTTCAACGGAGAGTTTCTGTGGTATCAGCTGAAAGGACGTATCATAAGCAGTGTAGATGGCCAACCCGAGCTGATTTATGGAACGATGACCTATATAGATGATGATACAAAACAACAGGCTGACAGTCGACAGTTGTCCCGAGATCCACTGACACACCTGCTGAATACAGAAGCTTTTATCAGTGAGGTTCAGGATTATCTGCAGGGAATTCCTGAGGGCGTTATACCGAATCTACTTGTTGTGGATATAGATGACTTTCAGACACTGATCCAGCTCCATGGTGAGATCGTCGGAGAGGGTGTGCTGGATGAGGCGGCAAAGATTCTGAAAAGGGCATTTCGAACTGCAGATATCATCGGCAGACTCGAGGGAGACCGATTTGTCATATTTATGAAGGGCGTGCGGACTCCACATATATTACTGGAACGAGCAGCATACATCTGTCAGACAGTCAAGGAAGTATGGAGCGATTATAAGGATAGCTGTGCATTATCTATCAGCGTCGGTATTGCTTCCATGAAATCTGATGAGGCTGATTTTGTAAAGCTATATGAAAAGGCGCTACTGGCTTTGAATGATGCAAAGAATAGTGGAAAAGATACCTATATCCTCTATGCGAATGATATGGAGCGCATGGATGCAACGATCAATCCCATACTCAGCAGCAAGGAAATGGATCTGGTACGCAATATATTGAACCCAATGTGTGCCTGGGCATATGCTGTAGATGAGAACTATCAGTTGTTGTACCGCAATGATCTGCTACAGGACAGAGTCGGCAATGAGAGCAATGGCATCTGCTATGTGCAAAATAAAGGATATGATGAGCCGTGTCCAGACTGCCCATTGAAAAAGATGAAGTCCAAGGAGACGTCGATTGATAGTGAAGTATACTCTCCCTTGATGAGAACTGTGCTGCCGATGCGGACAACTAAGATCATCATGCGAAACGGAAAGCCGGTCTATCTACTGGCATCAATCAAGGAGGATATTGATACACAGGTAGCCACGATGAATGAAAGCACTGAGCGCTATCAGGCGGCCATCTATGCGATTCAGGATATTATCTGGGATGTGAATATCTCTAAGAATACCTGTGTAAGGATTAAAGAAGACAATGTCTTGTCTGTTGTGGAATCCAGAATCGAAAACTATGAAAAGATCAGGGAGTTATATAAGGAAAGTATTATATATCCTGAGGATCTGGAGGAGTTCAATCAGGCAACAGATCCTAGATATCTACGGGAAGCAATCAAGCAAGGTAAATCAATCGTATGCAAGGAGGTACGCCTACATACCAGTGAAGATGAGTATGCATGGTATGCGTTCTATACAGCACTTGGCGAATATGACAGGGAACAGGATACGAGAGTATTTATCATCGCATTAAATGTAGATGATTCTAAGCGCCGTTATTTAGAGATGATAGAGACCAATATCAAGTATGAACTGATGACACACCATAGCGCTTTCCAGAAAGAAATGGCACTGAATAATGAGAGATATGAAAATATCAATGAGATGACAGGGGTACTTGTATTTGAATACAATGTACTGAGCGGAAAGTATTATCTTTGCTCCATGTTTGATGAAGTGTTTCGTGTGGATAAGAAGATGCTGACTGATGAATGTTCACTGATCAACAGTCTCAGATGTCATCCCGATGATGAGGATATCTTCAAAACGTTCAAGGAACGCTGCAGGATAGAGCGTCAGACGCAGAAGATTACAGTGCGCTTGTACAACAGGTATGAAACAGCGATATGGTTCACGGTCATTCTGCAGGTTCTGAGAGGCTTAAATAATGAACCAATCCGGTATTTGGGCACATTACAGAATGTCAATGCGGAAATGGAAGTCAAGGTTGAAATGGAATACAGAGCCGATTATGATTCCATGACAGGTCTGTATAACAGTGATGTATTCTATAGAAAGGCTTCTGAACTGATTCATCTGAATGCAGACAGCAGTTTTGTGATGCTGTCGATTGATATTGACCGGTTTAGGATCATCAATGACCGATTTGGCATTGATGCGGGAAATAAAAGTCTGCAATGTCTAGGACGTGCGATCAAAGAAGTAGCACCGAAGGGTAGTATTGCCAAACGTTATCAGGCAGATATCTTCAGTATCCTGCTGCAGTATGAGGGCGATCAGAGTATTTTGGATTATATGACAAAACTGTCAGAAAAAGCGGCGGAGTATTTTGATAAGAAGTGGAGTGTATCACTATCATTTGGCATTTATAAGGTGGTCGATAACAATCTGCCAGTCAGATTAATGTGTGATAGAGCGAGATTGGTCAAAAAACAGATCAAGGGAAATACACTCGCAAATTATGCAGTCTATGACGATAAGATCAGGCTGCAGCAGCGTGAACAGGCAGAAATTGAAAGCGAGATGAACACCGCTCTTACGAATGGAGAGTTCGAGATGTTCCTGCAGCCACAGGTGGATGTCTGGTCAGGAAAGATTAGGGGTGCAGAGGCTCTGGTGCGCTGGCGACATCCGATTCGTGGTATTCGTGTACCAGCAACATTCCTTGATTTATTTGAGAGCAATGGATTTATTACGAAGCTGGATGCCTATATGTGGGAAGAGGCATGTAAATATATGTCCAGAATGAAAGAGAAAGGTATTGAGATGCCTATCTCTGTAAACATCTCCAGAGTACATATCAATAATACGGATTTGGTTTCGACTCTTTTGGCTTTGGTAAAAAAGTATGACCTGACACCGAATATGCTAGAGCTGGAAATTACCGAAAACTTGTTTATTGATGATGTAACGGAGTTATTTGAACAGATGAACAAATTGAAGGCGGTTGGCTTCAGTATCCAGATGGATGACTTCGGCTCAGGCTATTCATCACTGAATATGCTGCGAAGAGCACCAGTGGACGTGCTCAAAATTGATAGATTCTTTTTGGATGAGATTATGGCAACAGAACGAGGGCGCATTATTGTAGAAACATCGGTTCGAATGGCAAAACAGCTGGATCTGGAAGTCATTGCAGAGGGTGTGGAGACAAAAGAACAGCTTGATTTCCTTCGTAAGATCCATTGTGATACAGCTCAGGGATTTTATTTTTCAAGACCGATTCCAAAGGAAGAGTTTACGATGCTCCTTTTGAACGGAAAGACATATCAATGATTTGATCCCATGAAAATAACGGTGTGTCAAGAATCGAAAAGAAAGCATTATGGAAGTTAAGAGAGGCGTTTTCAAAATGAAGGACTGGAAAAAAATAACTATGGGAATTGCCATCGGCATTCTTGTGGTGGCACTTGTTTGTGAAACAACTGTCTTGATTGGTATGAAGAGAGAAGCGGTTACAGCTTCAAATGAGATCGCTGTACTGCAGGATCAAGTCAAGGCATCCCCTCTGATCAACAAAATCAACGGTATACAGGAGCTGATTGAGCAGTATTATCTGTATGATATGGATGAAACCGCAGTACGAGAATGGCTGCTGCGTGGGATGATGTGGGGGCTGGATGATGTATATTCTACATATTATACAGCAGATGAAATGGATGCAATTAATCAGGACACATCTGCGAAGTATTCAGGTATCGGAGCTGTACTGACAGTTGATACAGAGACAAAGTTTGTAACAGTCGTAAAGACTTACGAAGGCAGTCCTAGCGCTGAGGCAGGCATGCTGGCAGGAGATGCGATTATAGAGGTCAATGGTGAGAATGTAACTAGTCTGGATCTGTCCACGACTGTTACCAAGATCAAGGGTGAAGAGGGAACACCAGTTTCTGTCAAGGTATGGAGAAAGAGCATAGAAGACTATGTGACGATTGATATGGAGCGCCGTACAGTAGAGATACCATCTGTTGCTGGCGAAATGCTGTCAGATGATATTGGCTATATTCTTATAGAATCATGGGACATGCTGACTGCATCACAGTTCGCAGAGACTTTTAATGAACTGGGAGCGCAGGGGATGCAAGGATTGGTCATAGATGTCAGAAACAATCCCGGAGGTCTGGTACAGGCAGCCTGTGATGTACTGGATTTATTCGTACCTGATGGCAAAAAGTTAGTGTATACGGTAGACAAGAATGGTGATGAGAGAGACTATATGTCTCAGGACCAACAGGATTTGGATATTCCGTTGGTATTATTGGTCAATGGACATTCTGCATCATCCTCAGAGATTTTTGCAGGGGGCATCCGCGATTATGGGGCGGGAACCTTAATTGGTGAGAAGACCTTTGGCAAAGGGATTGTACAGAATATCATTGATATCGGAGACGGAGAAGCCATCAAACTGACGGTAGCAGAGTATTATCTGCCGAGTGGCGTAAGTATACACGGAGAAGGAGTAGAACCAGATATACAGGAACCTCTGGATGAGAGTCTGGCTGAAAAACCGAACTTTAGCCATGAGGAAGATAATCAGTTGCAGAAAGCATTAGAAGTACTAAGGGGAAAGATGGAATAGTGTTGTTGAGAGTACACAGGAGGGGAAGGGCATGTTATTTATCAAACAGGGGCATCTAAAAATAGGTATGAGATTGGCAAAGCCAATTTATAACAAAAAGGGTGTATTGCTTTATGAGAGAAATTCCAAGCTGACGTCACAGGGAATCGAATCTGTCAAAAATTTCGGATTAATCGGTATCTACATACTGGAGCCAGCAGAACCGCTCCCGCCTATGACACAGGATGATATTCATTTTGAACGCTTTCAGACAATGTGTGTATTTTCCATACAGGAGGAACTTCTGACAATTCGTGAAAAGAAGAAATACCAGAAGCTGCCGACGATAGCAGATATGATTATAAAGGATTACGGACATCTGGATCGTAAGATTAATTTTGTACAGAACCTGCGAAGCAGTGAGGATTATGTGTTCAAGCATTCTCTCAATGTGGCTATTTTATGCGCATTGATGACACATAAGCTAAATCTGTTCTACGATGAAATGAAGAATACGTTGGAGGCAGCAATCGTACACGATATCGGAAAGCTCAGTATAGAGGATACATTATTGAAAAAGGGCGGTCAGCTGGATAATAGTGACAGGGCAACTATCCGTCACTGTGAACTTAGTGGATTGAATCTGATAGAACAGGCATGCCACTCACTATCACCTAATATTAAGCGAATCGTACAGCAGGCTTATACACAGCTGGATAACTTTAGAAGTGGCAAGATGCTTGATATGAGCAAAACCATGAAGACCTCCAAGGTATTGATCGTCGCCGAGGTATTTGATACGATGACTGCCATGAGCTATGGATCCGAACCATCCTCAGAGGTGACAGCGCTGCGTTATCTGATGCAGAACCCGGAAATTTTCGATGAGACGATCGTAGACGCACTGATTCACAGCGTGAATTTCCTGAATGAAGGGTGTTGCGTGGAACTGTCAAATGGTGAGAAGGGACTGGTGCTGTCTGCAAATAACAGGGACATCCTAAAGCCGATGATCCTCATGTTTAAAGATAATTCTATTATAGATCTGCGGCAGCAGCTGATCTATAATGACCTGGAGATTAAAGATATTATGAAAACTCTGGATAACAGACATATCATGAATATGGACATCGTAAAACAGTTTAGTCCAGCAAATCAACAGAATACATTTCATTCGGAGGCGGTACAGAAATGATAGCATTCAGTGAATTACTAAAAGAGGCGGCTGTTCGCGGCGCCTCTGACCTGCACCTATCTGTAGGCGTGCAGCCCAAGATGCGTGTAGATGGTAAATTGAAAAATATGTCATATGAAAAACTGACACCGAGCGATACATTGGAAGTATTGATCGGTGTTATGTCTGTAGAACAAAGAGAGCGTTTTGAGGAACGTGGAGAGTTGGAGCTGTCTTTTTCCATTCCGAATCTTGGGCGTTATAGAATGAGTGCCTATAGGCAGCGCGGAACGGTTGCACTGGCTATCCGTATCATGGGAAATCATCTCTCAGTAGCAGAAAATCTTGGAATTCCAGCGGCTTTTTTGAATCTACACCGGAAAAAGAGGGGGTTGATTCTTGTATCAGGACCAGCAGGAAGTGGACTATCTACCACGATTGCAGCCCTGATTGACAGGATTAATCATACAGAGGAATCCTTAATCATCACGCTTGAAGATCCGATTGAGTATATGCATCATCATGATAAATGTATGATCAATCAGAGGGAAATCGGACTCGATACGAAGAATTATGCGACCGCCTTACAGTCTATCCTACGGGAAGACCCTGATGTGATTTACATTGGAACCGTACCAGATACAGATACGATTCGTATTGCACTGGCAGCAGCAGAGGCTGGCTGTTTGGTTATCACCAGCATGCATGCCATCGGAGCCTGTCAGACACTGAGACAGCTGATTCATTCATTTCCTGCACAGGAACAGGAGCAGATACGTCTGCAGCTGGCCAATCTCCTGACTGCCGTTGTATCACAGCAGCTGGTACCTCTGGCAGAGGGACCGGGAAGGCTGCCAGCATTTGAAGTCATGATTGCGGATCATAGGATCAGAGAGGCTGTCCGTGATGATGCGCTGGAGACCATCCCGAATCTGATCATGGAGGGACGGGAAACAGGTATGTGCTTGATGGATGACTCTTTGATCGAGCTGTGCAGAGAAGGCAAGATTTCAACTGGATATGCAATACGATTTGCCCTAGATAAGGATCGTGTGCTCAGTGTATTGGGAGAAGAAAGGATTACGAAATAATACGATAGAGGCAGGATGATGAAAAAAAGAAACACTACAGATCTTGCAGAGGTGTCAGGTAATTTGATGAGACTGCTGGTGTCAGGTTATGTGTTGGCACTTTTTGCTGTTTTACCGCTGCTGTATCATGATCGATATTATGACATGGGAGAGTTCAAATTTGCGCTGTACGAGAGACTGACATGGATACTGGCAGCAGGAGTGGGCATCATAGGACTTGTTATTATGGTGTCCTATTGTATGAAAGAGTGGCGTGTCGGCAGACTGGCCGCTGTCATCAGAGCATTGCCAGGAAAATTCATTTTAACAGACTGGTTTGCACTGGGGTACGCAGTGTCAGTACTGATCAGTTATATTCTTAGCAGCTATCAGACAGATGCGTTAAAAGGATACAAGGGTTGGTATATGGGGACTTTGAGTCAGTTATCGTTTGTGCTCCTGTACCTTTTAGCATCCAGATATTGGATAAAAAATTTACGCAATCATTTTTTATGGGTAGCTGGTATATCCTCTGCCATTACCTTTCTGCTTGCTGTGCTGCACCGTTTTCGCATTGATCCGCTAGCCATGTATGAGGGGCTGCAGGATTACTACTATATTCAGTTTTTGACAACGGTAGGGCAGGCAACTTGGTATTCAGGATTTTTATGTACGGTATTTCCAATTGGTTTGATACTGTTCTGGCACTGTAATCAACGATGGCAGAGGATTTGCCTTGGCATCTACTGTATGATAGGCTACGCATCTCTGGTCACGCAGAACAGTGATAGTGCATTTGCGGCGCTTGCGACTGTCTGGGTGGTATTGTTCTTTCTGTCGCTTGATTCCACGAAAGATTTTCGCAGACTGCTGGAGGTCATAATTTTAGGACTTGGCACGATGAGAGTTGTAGGACTGCTGCAAATGGCTTTTCCAGACAGAGCGGTTTCTCTGGATACGTTATCTTTATTCTGGTCGCAGCACGTTAGTCTCTGGATTATATTGGCAGCGTTGATCATGTTGTATATCCTATTGATGTATCAGGAAGATAGACATGGATTTGAAATTGCTTCCGTCAGCTGGATTCGGGATATGGCTGCATGGCTGGTCGTAATCTGTCTGGTACTTGGCATCGGATTGATGATATTGACTACAAAGGGCGGACTTCCAGATTTTCTGGCAGGGCTGTATGAGGTACCGTACCTTGTATGGAATCATAGCTGGGGCAATCAAAGGGGATTTACGTGGTCTTTGTCCATGGAGATGTTTATGGAATACCCACTGAAGGAAAAGCTAATAGGGGTGGGCTCGGATTGTTATGCACTTTATCTATATGATCACTATCAAAGTGAAGTAGCGCCAGTCTTTGGTCAGAGCGTTCTCGCCAATGCACATAATGAATGGATGAATATGCTGCTGAATCAGGGTCTGTTTGGACTGACGACATACCTTGGATTTTTTATAGGCGCATTGACCCGACTACTTCGGGGAAACGACAGAAACATTATGACAACAGCTGTCGAAGCTTGCATTTTTTCTTACATGATCCATAATTTTTTCTGTTATCAGCAGGTGATGTGTACACCTCTGATTTTCATTCTGGCTGGGATGGGAGTCCGCTATCTTGCGGTTGACAAGAATTGATGAGTTGGATATTATGAAGTAGTGTAGATTCTCTGGGAGGAAACAAACAGAGAAGAATCATTTGAAATGCCATCAGAGGCTGCCAGTTCATGGCAGCAAATATTTTCCCAAACTTATAATTGAATATGGATTTGTGCATATGACAGTGCAGAAAGGAGATGCAATGTATAGTAGTATTATGTCAGGAGCACTCAGGGGGCTGGACAGTTACTTGGTCAATGTCGAGGTGGATATTTCATCGGGCATGCCTACCTTTGACATGGTCGGATTTCTTGGAAGTGAGGTTAGAGAGGCCAGAGAAAGGGTTCGTACAGCCCTCGGAAACAGTGGGATATCCATTCCTGCAAAACACATTACAGTCAATTTGTCACCTGCTAACATCAGGAAACAGGGTGCGGCATTTGATCTGCCGATTGCTGTGGCCATCCTGCAGGCAATGGAGCTGCTGCAACAGACAGATTTGAAACAGACTCTGATCATCGGAGAATTGGGGCTGGATGGGAGAGTCAATGCAGTGAACGGGGTCTTACCCATTGTGATCGGTGCTGCAGAGAACGGATTCAGGAGGTGTATCGTACCAAAGGATAATGCTGGTGAAGGTGCAGTGATCGATGGCGTTGAGGTAATCGGTGTTACCAGTTTGGCAGAAACTTTTGATTATCTGAGGGGGATCAAGACGATTGCTCCAGAATGCTTTGGATTGCCTGCCTCAGATGAGAATGATAGAAGGCTGCAGCAGTATGATTTTATGGATATACAAGGGCAGACTGCGGCTAAAAGAGGTCTTGAGGTTGCGGCTGCAGGCTTCCATAATGTGCTGATGATAGGTCCACCCGGAGCAGGTAAGACGATGCTTTCAAAATGTATGCCCTCCATACTGCCATCAATGTCTATGGAGGAATGTCTGGAGGTATCCAAGATTTACAGCGTATCTGGGATGCTGCATCGTGAAGAGGGTCTGATTACAAAACGACCATTCGTGGCGCCACATCACACAATCACAGATAAGGCACTGGCTGGATGCGGAAATGTTCCAAGACCAGGAGGTATCAGCATGGCACATCGTGGGATTTTGTTTATGGATGAACTGCCAGAGTTCAAACGTACAACGCTGGAAATTCTAAGACAACCGATGGAGGATCGGGAAATCCGCATTACACGGAGTCACGGTACCTATACATATCCAGCCGATTTTTTACTCATTTCCGCTATGAACCCGTGTCCATGCGGCAGCTATCCCGATCTGAATCGATGTACCTGTGCCGAACCAGAGGTGCATCGGTATCTAAGCAAGCTCTCTCGTCCACTTCTGGATAGAATCGATATTTGTCTTGATATTCCCAAGGTAGTTTATAAGGAATTGTCCTCCCCGAGCGGCAGTGAATCTTCTGCAGTCATTCGAGAACGGGTCTGCCGTGCTAGAGACAGACAGGCAGAGAGGTATCGCGGAACATCATTTCGATTCAATGCAGATCTCGGAGTACGGGAATTGAAGCAATACTGTGAACTTGGCAGGAAGGAACAGCAGCTGATGGAAAGCGTTTTTGAGCGGCTGAATCTGAGCGCACGCTCCTATCACAGGATGATAAAGGTGGCGAGGACAATCGCTGATCTCGACGGTATGCAGCATATTAGCGAACGACATTTGAGTGAAGCAATCCGATATAAAGGACTGGATGTGAAATATGAGAGGAGATCATAGGGACAGAAATGGGAAATCAAACAGAGAATATATATAATAGAAGAAACAGTATCAGTGAAGAAGAAAAAGCCAGTCAGAACATCCAGTATATCAGACGCAGTGATACGACGTATCCTGTCAAATTGGATTGTATTCCATCGGCACCAAAGGGGGTGTATGTGACTGGTCGACTGCCAGATCCCGAAGAACCGTCCGTCGCAATCATAGGAGCAAGAGTTTGTTCAGAGTACGGGAGACAGATGGCATGCCTGTTTGGCACTGAGTTAGGAAAGGCAGGGATACAGATTATCAGCGGTATGGCCAGAGGCATCGATGGAATCAGTCAGATGGCAGCAATCCAAGCTGGAGGTGCATCCTTTGCAGTTTTGGGATGCGGTGTCGATGTCTGCTATCCAAGAGAAAATCTAGAACTTTATCATATGCTGCAGGCAAAGGGAGGACTGATTTCGGAGTTTCCACCTGGAACACAGCCGTTGGCGAAGCAGTTTCCGTCACGCAACCGGATTATATCCGGACTGTCTGATGCAGTGATTGTAATTGAAGCAAAGCAGAAGAGCGGAACCTTGATTACAGTAGATATGGCATTAGAGCAGGGAAGGGATGTATATGTGGTTCCAGGCAGACTGACCGATTCACTAAGCGAGGGGTGTAACCGGTTGATCAAACAAGGTGCCGATATCCTGTTATCACCAGAAGAATTGCTGTCTGATTATCATTTTCAATCTAAAGAAAATCTGAAATTTTCCAAAAGAAAAAAACAAAAAAATCAATTTGTGCTTGATAACGAAGAAAATATAGTGTATACTCACGTAGATTTGTACGCCAAGAATTTGGAAGATATTGTAGAGGGAACGGGAATTTCAATTCAGGAAATTTCTCATATACTATTATCACTTGAAATCAAGGGATTGATTAGAGAAGTTGGAAAAGATCATTATATCAGATGCGGAGGAACAATAGATGGCAAAAAATCTTGTAATTGTGGAATCACCTGCTAAGGTTAAGACAATCAAGAAGTTTTTAGGATCTAACTATGAGGTTGCAGCGAGTAACGGACACGTACGAGACCTGCCAAAGAGTCAGCTCGGTATCGACACCGAGCATGATTTTGAACCAAAATATATTACTATCAGAGGAAAGGGAGATGTACTTGCCAATCTGCGCAAGGAAGTGAAAAAAGCGGATAAAGTATATCTGGCAACTGACCCTGACCGTGAGGGAGAAGCCATATCATGGCACTTATGTGCAGCCTTGAATCTAGGCAGCAAGAAAACGTACCGTATCACATTCAATGAGATTACAAAGAATGCAGTCAAGGAATCGTTAAAAAATGCGCGTGAGATTGATATGGATCTAGTCAATGCACAGCAGGCAAGACGTATACTGGACAGAATGGTAGGATACCGTATATCACCACTTTTATGGGCAAAAGTGAAGCGTGGGCTCAGTGCAGGACGTGTACAGTCAGTTGCACTGCGCATTATATGTGACAGAGAGGAAGAAATCAATGCATTTATTCCAGAAGAGTACTGGACACTAGATGCAATCCTGAAGGTAGATCAAGAAAAAACGCCGTTGACAGCACATTTTTATGGAGATCAGAATGGACAGGTTGACATAACATCAGAAAAACAGGCTAAACAGATTCAGTCAGTTGTTCAAAAATCAACATTTAAAGTCATTGATGTTAAGAAGGGTGAGAGAACAAAAAAAGCTCCATTGCCATTTACGACAAGTACCCTGCAGCAGGAAGCCAGCAAGACCCTAAACTATTCAACACAAAAGACAATGCGTTTGGCTCAGCAGCTCTATGAAGGAATTGACATCAAGGGCAACGGAACTGTTGGTGTGATCACATATCTGCGTACAGACTCTACTAGAGTCGCAGCAGAAGCTGAGGTCATGGCAAAGGATTATATCGAGCAGAATTATGGTGCAGAGTTTGCAGCAGGCACAACTCCAGAAAAAAAAGACGGGAAAAAGATTCAGGATGCTCATGAAGCTATTCGTCCGACTGATCTTTCAAGAACGCCGAACTCTCTTAAGGATTCACTCAGCAGAGAGCAGCTGCGTTTGTATACTCTTATTTGGAAACGTTTTGTCGCCAGTCGCATGAGCGAGGCAAAGTACGAGACAACATCGGTGAAAATGGATGCAGGAGGTTATCGTTTTTCAGTAGCGACCAGTTCTATGCAGTTCGAGGGCTTTATGCTGGTCTATATGTCAGACGAAGATGAAAAGACAACTGGAAATGCACTGCTGAAGGGTATATCCATGAATTCTAAGCTGAAAGCGGAAGAGTTTGACGCAAAGCAGCACTTTACCCAGCCGCCCGCACACTATACAGAGGCATCTCTTGTAAAGGCTCTGGAGGAACTGGGCATCGGTCGTCCGAGTACTTATGCACCGACCATTACCACCATCATGTCAAGAAGATATGTGACAAAGGAGAATAAGAACCTCTATGTAACGGAACTTGGTGAAGTGGTCAATAAAATGATGAAGGATGCATTTCCGAGTATTGTAGATATGAATTTTACAGCTAATATGGAGATGCTGTTAGATAAGGTGGAAGAGGGTACGGTGAGTTGGAAGACCGTAGTCAGCAATTTCTATCCAGATCTGGATGAAGCAGTCAAGGCTGCAGAAAAGGATCTGTCAAAGGTTGATATTCCCGATGAAGTGTCTGAGGAAATCTGCGATGTCTGCGGACGCAACATGGTCATTAAGTACGGACCTCACGGAAAATTTCTGGCATGCCCAGGATTTCCAGAGTGCAGGAATACAAAGCCATATCTTGAAAAAATCGGCATAGCCTGCCCGAAGTGCGGCAAGGAAATTGTCCTGCGCAAAACAAAGAAGGGCAGAAAGTATTATGGCTGTGAGAGTGGCTCTGAGTGTGACTTTATGTCATGGCAGAGACCAGTAGTAGAGAAGTGTCCGAAGTGTGGCGGTATGTTGGTAGAAAAGGGAAATAAACTGTTGTGCATTCATGCAGAATGTGGTCATATTGTCGAAAAACAGGCCGAAAAGAAGTAGACTGATAATATTTATATATTATTTAAAATATTCAAAAAATAAGCGCAGAAATAATTGATTTCCGCGCTTTTTTGTGTTAACATTGAAGATAATCGGGAAAAGGAGGTATTTATAATGAGTAGTGTGCAATTGTTGGATAAAACACGAAAAATTAACAAATTATTACATAACAATAACTCCAGTAAAGTTGTGTTTAATGATATTTGTGATGTGTTAAAGGATATTATGCAGTCCAATGTATTGGTCATTAGTAAAAAGGGCAAGGTGTTGGGGGCTGGAGCTGTAAAGGAAATAGGAGAAATTGACGAGCTGCTGAAGTACGAGATCGGCGGCATCATAGATCATATGCTGAATGAAAGACTGCTAGGAGTTCTTTCTACCAAGGAAAATGTTAATCTGGAGACATTGGGTTTTGAAAGCAGCGGAGTCAGCAAATATCAGGCAATCATTACACCGATCGATATTGCAGGAGAACGTCTCGGAACTTTATTTATTTATAAGGTTCAGGAACAGTACACAATTGACGATATCATATTGTGTGAGTATGGTGCAACGGTTGTGGGGCTGGAGATGCTGCGTGCTGTGAATGAGGAGAGTGCAGAGGAGACTAGAAAGCTGCAGGTGGTCAAGTCAGCGATCAGTACATTATCGTTTTCAGAGATGGAAGCCATTACTCATATATTTGATGAACTGGATGGCAATGAGGGCATTCTCGTAGCAAGCAAGATTGCAGACAGAGTCGGCATTACACGTTCGGTCATCGTTAATGCACTTAGAAAGTTTGAGAGTGCTGGTGTGATCGAATCCAGGTCTTCTGGGATGAAGGGCACATATATCAAGGTTTTAAATCCGGTTATTTTCGATGAGATTGAAATGTTGAAGCGCAGCAAGAATTGAAGTTGATAGTGCATCTTTGTAAATGGATTTATAAAGTATGTAAAGGGATTTACTTGCAGGTCATGCCAGACCTGTGGTAAGTTCCTTTTTTAGTTGACGGGTTAGTTCGGTCAGAAGAAGATAGAGAGGGGTTGGTAGACATAACATCGACATGTTGTACTGAAGAATGCATAATCCACAAGATAAAGGGTTTTTTTGAAAAAGTCCTTGTGTTTTTCTACAAATAATTTATAATATAGTAAGGTAGGTGAGCGTATATGATTAATTCTGATATTTATAATTATGTGAATGTTCTTGATCAGGCAGCAGATGCGGCTTGGCTGCGTAATGAAGCTATTTCCAATAACATTGCCAATGTGAACACTCCTGACTATAAGAGGCAGGATGTTTCTTTTGAGGAGGAGCTGAAGCATGCACTCAAGGCGAACAAATATGTAAGTCTCGATCAAAAGGTTGGTGATATCAACCTCAAGCATATCGAGGGCAGGGTATATACAGATTCCGCCAACTATTCCTACAGACTGGACGGCAACAACGTAGATATAGATAACGAAAATGTAGAACTGGCTTCCAACCAGATCAAGTACAATGCCATGATCCAAAGCATCAGCGGAAAATTCACCGATTTGCAAAGAGTTATGAAGTAGTCGGATAAAATTGCTTCACGATTTTTCCGACAGTGAAAATTAATCTTCAAAGGAGGACGTCATATGAGTATATTCAAAAGTTTCGGTGTCAACGCCTCAGGAATGACTTCCGAGCGTTACAGAATGGACATCATTTCGCAGAATGTTGCGAATGCCAATACAACTAGAACAGCTGACGGCACACCCTATCGCCGCAAAATTGTCACTTTTCAGGAAAAGGACGGAAATCCTACCCAGTTCGGAACGATTTATGCCAGAGCGACAGGACAGGATGTCGGAGATGGTGTCAAGGTCGGCGGTGTATATGAGGATGAAGTCAATGAGATGACAAAGGTCTATGACCCAGCTCATCCAGATGCCGATGATGATGGCTATGTCTGGTATCCAAATGTCAATATCGTGACGGAGATGGCAAACATGATTGATTCATCACGTGCATATGAAGCGAATGCAACGGCGTTTACAGCCAGCAAATCCATGGCTGTCAAAGGTTTGGACATCGGACAGGTATAGGGTAAGAATTGATTTTCATGCAATTTTAGGAGGATTAAGAGATGGATATATCTGCATTATATAATATCAGTTCATCTGCGATTGCGAATGCAGCAACAAACGCATCTACCAGTAAGACTGTGATAGATGAGAGTTTTGGTTCGGTACTGGACTCTGCTATGAGTAATATTTCCGACACGAACAGTCTCATGAAGAATGCTGAAGAAGAACAGATCAAGTTCGCACTCGGATTATCTGAGAATACCCACGATCTGTCGATTGCCGCAGCAAAAGCATCTACAGCATTGCAATATACAGTAGCACTTCGTGACAAATTCATCGAAGCCTATAAAGAAATCATGCAGATTCAAATGTGATCAAATATTTTCGCTATGCGAAAATATTTGATCTAAGGAAAAATCAAGATTCCCAGATAGGGGAATCGCAGAATTTTCCGCCCACGATTGATGTTTTCAGCTTTTTTGAAAATACCAATCTAAGGAAAAATCAAAGATTTTTCCGCCCTCCGTACATCCATAAATCGGAGAAACTACTTCACAGGAGCAATTCAAATGCTAGACAGATTCAAGGAGATTCCACAGAAACTATTAGAATGGTGGAACAAATTCAATGCAAAACAGAAAACAATTATTTTTTCTGTAGTTGTGGGTGTCGCTTTGACACTCGCAATTTTAGCGACTATATTAACCAGACCGCAGTACGAGACACTGATCACCTGTGAAACCACAAAAGAAGCGGCATCGATCACGGAGCTATTGACGAGTAATGATATAGTCTATCAGACCACAGATGACGGACTGATTATCTCTGTTATGAAACAAGATATTTCGAAGGCGACACTATTGCTGGGGGCGAATGGATATCCAGCTGACAGCTATGATATTGAAACAGCACTGGCAGGAGGCTTTTCCTCAACGGAGGCCGATAAGACAAAGCGATACAAGCTGTATATGGAATCCTTGATGGAAACACAGCTGGAAACACAGGATGCTGTCAAGAAGGCATATGTGACATTTTCACTGCCTGATAATGACGGAACACTGTTGGCCAAGGAAGAAGAGGCCTATGCCAGCGTTATGCTGGAGCTGAGCGAAGAACTGCCCGTAGGAGTGGCTGATAATCTGGCATGGTCAGTGGCAACGGCACTCGGCAATAAAACAAGAGATAATATTACGATTATTGATACAAACGGTAATTTACTGTTTTCTGGTGCAAGTGCGGCAGAAGCCAGTACTTCTTCCGTCAATGCGTCCAACCAGATTGCGCTCAAGACAGAGGCAGAGAGACTAGTCAAACAGGAGGTCATACAGGTACTGCTCGGAACCAATCTGTTTGAGGATGTCAAGGTAGCTCCGAATCTAGTTCTTGACTTTTCAGCCACGAACAGAACCAATCATAATTACACCCCTGCAGACGGACAGAGTCAGGGTGTGCTATCACATGAAGACACCTATGCAGCAGAGGGTGCAGGCGATTCTGGGGGAGTGCCAGGCACTGATACCAACACAGAGGAGACCTATGTGATTCCTGATACTGCAAACAGTAACTATTCTGTTACAGAGGAATCGCGTGATTACCTGCCTAATGAAGAGATTATTGATACGACGATTCCACCTGGCTCCATTCAATATGACGAATCCTCTATTGCAGTTACGGCATCGCATTATGTGATTTATAAGGAAGAGGAGCTAAAGGCACAGGGACTGCTGGATGGCATTACATTTCAGGAATTTGTGGCTGCCAATAGTGATAAGGTCAGGAGAGACGCAGATGAAGAGTTGCTGACTCTAGTCTCCAATGCCACAGGTATCCCAGCAGACAGCATTACATTGATTGCATACGATGTACCAATTTTCCAAGAACGTGAATCGACTGCGATGAGCGTGACGGATATCCTGCAGATTGTATTGATTGTATTGATTCTCGGATTGCTTGGTTTTGTAGTCTTCTCTGGTATGCGGAAAGAAAAGAAGGAAGAAGTACCACAGGAAGCAGAGCTGTCTGTTGAGACCCTGCTGACTTCTACACAGGATCATACAAATGTAGAAGATATTGATTTAGAAACAAAATCTGAAACCAGATTGATGATAGAAAAATTTGTGGATGAAAATCCAGATGCTGTTGCAGCACTACTCCGCAACTGGCTGACTGAAGAATGGGGGTAAATCATATATGGCTCGCCCAGTAACAAGCAGTGCAGGAATAACAGGTGTACAGAAGGCTGCAATATTATTGATTGCACTCGGTCCAGAACGTTCTGCAACGATTTTCAAACACCTCAAGGAAGAGGAAATAGAGGAATTGACACTGGAGATTGCGAATACACGCAGTGTCACTCCACAGCTAAAAGAAGCAGTTATTAATGAGTTCTACGAAGTATGTCTAGCACAGCAGTATATTGCTGAGGGTGGTATCGGCTATGCAAAAGAACTTCTAGAAAAAGCGTTAGGTGCAGACAAAGCACTGGATGTAATCGGAAAACTGACTGCGTCCTTACAGGTAAAGCCTTTTGAATTCGTGCGTAAGACAGAGGCTTCGCAGCTATTTAATTTTATACAGGATGAACATCCGCAGACCATTGCCCTGATCCTGTCATATTTGAATCCAGGACAGGCTGCAATGATTGTTTCAGCGCTGCCGCCTGACAGACAGGCGGATGTAGCGAAACGTGTGGCTATGATGGATAGAACATCACCCGAGGTCATCAAAGAGGTGGAAAAGGTACTGGAATCCAAGCTGTCATCACTAGTCAATCAGGATTACACCATTATCGGTGGTGTCGATGCTGTAGTTGAAATCCTCAACACAGTTGATCGAAGCACTGAGAAGCATATCATGGAAACACTTGAAATCGATGAGCCAGAGCTGGCAGATGAGATCAGAAAGAAGATGTTCGTATTCGAAGATATCTTGCTTTTGGACGACAGAGCCATCCAGCGCGTACTGCGTGATGTGGACAACACTGATCTGGCTATGGCATTAAAGTCTGCAAATGAGCAGGTACAGACAGCGGTATTCAATAACCTGAGTAAACGTCTGGCAGTTATGATCAAGGAAGATATGGAATTCATGGGACCTGTCCGTATGAAGGATGTGGAGGAAGCACAGCAGAAGATCGTTAATACAATCAGACGTCTTGAGGACTCAGCAGAGATAGTGATCTCTAGAGGTGGAGGTGACGAGATCGTTGTCTAGTAATCTGTTAAAAGCAAATCATGTTTTCAACGAGGGACAGAACACCAGAGTGATAGACTCCAATAAACTGATTGAAGAACGCATCCAGCAGCTGGCTGCAGTGATAGAAGAGACTCCGGAAGAAAACTTTGAAACGGAATTTGTGGAAGGACTGGACGCATCTCAGGTAGAGAGACTGCTCGCAGATGGTGAGATTACGGAAGAGGAAGCCTCGGAGGCCATGCATCTGGCAGTACAGGTCGATCCAGCAGCAATTGAACAAGAAGCAATAGACAGGGCTGCTCAAATCGTAAATCAGGCTAAGGATGAGGCAAAGCAAATCATAGATGATGCGATAGCTGAGTCAAATGCGATCTACCAGAAAGCCACAGAGGACGGATATTCAGAGGGCTATAACAAAGGCTATACTGAAGGGCTGCAGAAGAATGCGGAAATGGAAAAACAGCTGCATGAACAGCAGGCTCAGATGGAAGCTGAGTATGAAAAACAGCTGGAAGAACTAGAGCCGATGTTTGTTGATAAACTGACGGCGATTTATGAACATGTATTCCATGTACAGTTTGCTGAAAACAAAGATGTGGTATTTCATCTGATTCAGGATGCTGCGCGTAAGATAGAGAGTAGTAAGGATTTCATCATTCACGTATCAAAAGAAGATTACGGATATGTCAGTATGCAGAAGAAGGCGTTGCTTGCTGGAATCGCTCATGCGGCAAATGTGGAGATCATTGAGGATGTAACATTAAATGGGGGTGAATGCCTGATCGAGACTGGAGGAGGCATATTTGACTGTGGACTTGGTACGCAGCTATACGGTCTTGAGAAGGAACTGAAGCTATTATCCTATGTGAAGGAATAAAATATGATAGACTTTGACAAGTATGATCGGGTAACCGAAAAGACATTTTATAAAAAGCTTGGTAAGGTAGTAAATGTCGTGGGTCTTACGATAGAGTCCGTGGGTCCAGACGCAAAGCTCAGCGATCTGTGCCAGATTACGACTGAGGACGGCAAGACAATCATGGCTGAGGTGACAGGCTTCAAGGATAATAAGACACTCCTGATGCCCTATGAAAATACAGAGGGCATCGCCTTGGGCTGCATGGTTGAAAATCTGGGCTATCCTCTTTCTGTGAGGGTTGGTGACGAGCTGCTTGGAAAGACACTGGATGGATTTGGTAATCCATCGGCTGGAGAGACACTGTATTCTGGACAGACCTATCCAGTAGAGGCCCCACCTCCGGATCCTATGGAGAGAGTGATTATTGAATCGGTATTGCCGCTCGGAGTCAAGGCGGTAGACGGACTGATGACTGTAGGTAAAGGTCAGCGAATCGGCATATTTGCTGGTTCTGGTGTCGGTAAGAGCACATTGCTCGGTATGTTTGCCAGAAACACAAAAGCTGATATCAATGTCATCGCATTAATCGGTGAGCGAGGACGTGAGGTAAGAGAATTTATCGAGCGGGATCTGGGCGAGGAAGGCATGAAACGATCAATCGTAGTTGTGGCAACCTCGGACAAGCCTGCTATCTTAAGAAATAAAGCGGCCAAGACGGCAACGGCGATTGCTGAATATTTTAGGGATCAGGGAAAGGATGTCCTGCTGATGATGGACTCCCTGACCCGTTTTTCTATGGCTCAGCGGGAAATCGGACTGGCAGGCGGTGAGCCGCCTGTAACGCGTGGGTATCCCCCGAGTGTATATGCTGAGATGCCAAAGCTTCTGGAGCGCGCAGGCAATTCATCAGTCGGTTCTATTACTGGACTTTATACGGTGCTGGTAGACGGCGATGATTTTAACGAGCCAATTACAGATACGGCACGAAGCATTCTGGATGGTCACATTATGCTCAGCCGTAAGCTGGGTCATAAAAATCATTACCCAGCAATCGACGTCCTACAGAGCATTTCGCGTTGCATGTCGCAGGTCGCAACCAAGGAACATAAAGCAGTTGCAGGAAAATTAAAGAATGTACTGGCAACCTATACAGAGGCTGAGGATCTAATCAATATTGGTGCTTATAAAAGTGGTGCCAATCCGAATATAGATTTTGCCATTGCCAAAATAGAAGCAGTCAACGAATTTTTGATGCAGGGTGTGGACGAGAAGTTTTCGTTTGAAGAGGTTATTGCACTGTTGGAAACTATCTTTCAGAAGTGATGCGGAGAATATTGATTCATGTCTAGATTTCGCTACAGAATGCAAAATATATTGGATGTAAAGAGCAAGCTGGAGGAGCAGGCCAAGCTAGAATTTGCTCTTGCAAATCGAGCACTGCAGGAGGAAGAAGAAAAGCTGGAAATTTTGAAACAGCGGAAACAGGCATACAAGGATGAGATTGTCCGTCTGCTGCAGGAGACATTACAGCTAGACAGAATCAAGAAAAACGAACAGGCATCAAAGACAATGGATGAACTGATCGCAGTACAGCTGCTGCAAGTTAGAGCGGCAGAGCGAAAAGTGGAGATTTCCAGGACGAAGCTTCAGGCGGTCATGCAAGAACGCAAGACACACGAAAAGCTGCGTGAGCACGCATTTGATGAGTTTATGCAGGAAGAGAATGCAAAAGAAAGCAAGGAAATTGATGAGCTGACAAGCTACCGCTACGGGCAGAAGGAACAAGAATAATGAAGTAAGAGGTAGGATATATGCCATTAAATGAAGAAGAAGATATAGACGAGGAGCAGGAAGCACCAAAGAAAAAAAAGCTCTTCGGTAAAAAGAAAAAAAATGATGATGTCGGCGAAATAACTGAGCTGCCTCCTGTTCCAAACGAACCATATGAAGAGGCAGAATCAGAAGAAGAGGGCGGCTCTCTTTCGATTGTATTGATTACTTTTTTCATTGTGTTGATCTGGCTAGCCATTTTGGGGCTGCTGATCAAGCTGGATGTAGGAGGCTTCGGCTCATCGGTGCTTCGCCCGATCTTAAAGGATGTGCCGGTAATCAGGATGATTCTGCCAGAACAGACTGATGCAGAGGTGGCACAGGAGGCTGACTTCAAGACACTTGAAGAGGCACTGGCAGAGATTGACCGTCTCAACAAGGAACTGGAACAGACAAAGCTGGTGGGCGAGAACACCAATACAACGGATCAGGATAACCAGATCCAGACTTTGAAGGAAGAGGTCAAGCGTCTGCAAACCTTTGAGAATAATCAGATTGAGTTTCAGAAGCTTAAGACACAGTTCTACGAGGAGGTCGTGTTTGCAGACAATGCACCAGATATCTCAGAATATAAGACATATTATGAGAGTATTGATCCCGCAACGGCAGAGTATCTGTATAAGCAGGTCGTGCAGCAGATTGAAGAGGATGCTTTATTGAAGGATTATGTGCAGGCATACACACAGATGAAGCCAAAACAGGCAGCCGCTATCTTTGAACAGATGCCAGATAATTTGGAACTGACGGCCAAAATATTGAAAGCCATGGATCCTCTGGGTCGGGCGAAGATTCTCGGTGCCATGGATACAGAACTGGCATCTAAGATTACAAAGATCATGGATCCAGAACGCTAAAAATATGCAGGGGAGTCTAATGTTTTTCTGCTGTCTCTCCGATAATTATTATAATAATAACTGTAGTCTTTTTCTAAGAGACTGGATTATTATACAGGGGTAAGGAAATACCCCCAGAACCTTGAAAACTGAACATGGAAGGAGGAACAGAAATGACTAGTACACCTGTAACAGACGTGAAAACGTATTTTATGAATGTTACAAGCAGCGGAGCAGGAAACACAGCTGATAGAACAGCTGATTTTGGCAAGGTGATGGATAATGCGGCAAGAAAGTCCGACGAAACAAACCAGCCAGATGTTTCCAAAACCAAAAAGCCTGAACGAGAAAAGACGAGTCAGACGCCAGAAAACCTGAAAGATTCAAGCAAGAAAGACTTGAACGCAAGTAATCGGGCATCAGACGCGAAGGGCAGCCAGAGGGTTGAAGACAAATTGGGACCAGAGGAAACAGAAGCAGTCGACAAGGCAGTGGAGGATATCAAGGAAGCCATCATGGAGAAGCTTGGCATCACAGAAGAAGAGCTGATCGCAGCGATGCAGACACTTGGATTATCCATGCAGGATCTTTTGAATCCAGACAATATCATGCCTCTGATGACAGAACTGACAGGCAGTACAGATACAATGGCTCTCTTAACAGATGAAACCTTGTATGCAGATGTGAAGGAACTGCAGCAGATGGCAGAGGACTTATCTAGTAGTATTCAGGAGCAGTTCGACATGACAGACGAGCAGTTTTCCGAGGCATTGGCAAAGGCAGGCGAGAAACAACCGATGATGGAAGAGACAAAGCCTGTATCGGAATCAATACCTTTAAAGGTAGAAGTTACGGTTGATGAGAGCACAAGAACTGTGGACGGCATGGCGGATACGATGGATCTGGATGAGCAAACGGCAACTGGCAATGCTGCAAAGACAAATGAAACAGCAGGAGAGAATCGAGAAAAACAGCCGGAAGACGGAACAGAGAACAAAGAAGGGTTATTTTCCACCCCACAGACAGTGACGACACAGACGACAAATAGCGTAGGAGATATCATTGAAACCGTCAGGTCATATGCAAATGCAGACGGGGAAAGTATCATGAGACAGGTCACGGATTACATTAAAGTCAATGTAAACGCAGAAACATCGTCTATAGAGATGCAACTACATCCAGCAAGCTTAGGAACGGTCAATATCCAGATCACTGCAGCAAACGGAAATTTGACAGCACAGTTGGCAGTCCAGAATGAGGCAGTGAAGGTGGCCATGGAAACACAGATGGTACAGCTAAAGGAGACATTGAATGAGCAGGGCATC
>CAZACC010000006.1:0-14144 GCA_964483545.1 uncultured Lachnospiraceae bacterium | reverse complement strand
GGCCATGGAAACACAGATGGTACAGCTAAAGGAGACATTGAATGAGCAGGGCATCAAAGTAGAAGCAGTGGAAGTGACCGTGGCAGAGAATAATCTGAGTCGTGACTTTGACGGCAGCATGAGCGATGAGAGGTCTGAGCAGGACGGATTGACCAGAAGAGGAAACAGACGCAGAACCAACCTCAATCTAAATGATCTGGAAGGAATACCAGAGGATCTGAACGAGGAAGAACAGCTCGCAATCGACATGATGGATATGAACGGAAATAGTGTAGACTATACAGCATAAGAGATATGGAAGTCTACAGAAAGGAGATATACATATGGCAATTACAGCACCGATAGTAGATGGTAAAATTACAGAATTGACAGCATCTTCCGAGTCATTATCATCCACTACAAAATCTAGTAATTCCTCATTGGATAAGGACGCATTTTTACAGTTACTAGTTGCACAGATGAAGTATCAGGATCCATTGGAGCCGACATCAAATACCGAATACATATCACAGTTTGCAACATTCTCGGAACTGGAAGAGATGCAGAATATGAGATCATCAATGGATCTTTCCAGAGCGTCAGGGTTGGTTGGACAACAGGTTATTATGAAAGTGACATCCGAATCAACGGGCGAGACGACCTATGAAAATGGCAAGGTTGATTACGTGGTTTATGAAAACGGAAAGGCTTATCTTTCAATCGGCGGTTCACTTTATTCGTTGGACGATTTAGACACAGTCGCTGACAAAAATTATTTAGACGCATATGCACTGGCAACAGAGTTTGCAACAGCAATCAATGCATTACCGGTAGTCGGCAATCTGACATCTTCTTATGCAGACGGGCTTGTTAATCTGCGTGAGGTATATGATGATATGACATCCTATCAGAAAACTTTCATAGCATCAGACTTATACAAGAAATTCCAAGAATATGAAACCAAGATGACAGAGCTACTCAAGACAGATGCAGCAAACTTTACAGCAGCCATTACGGCATTACCGGAAGTTGATGAGTTGACGACAGATTACGAGCAGAAGCTCAAGGATCTGAGAGCAGAATATGATAAGATGCCTACAACATTGAAAACGGAAATCGGTGATGATACCCTCAACAAGCTAAAGGAATACGAAACAAAGATGGCAGAGCTTCTGGGATAGACAACAGCGTAGTGTTCACGGAAAAGGAGATGTATTCAGATGAAAATCATGAACAATCAATTTCCTTCCATCGAGCAATTAACTAACCAGTATCTGCAGGGAAGTACAAATACTCAGAAGACAGAAACAAGTGACGGATTATCCTTCGAAGAGATCTTAAAGCAAAAGCAGCTAGGAGATATAGCGAATACCGAAACGCTGAAATTCTCAAAGCATGCAGCCAACAGATTGAACGACCGCAACATCGAACTATCGGATGATCAGCTTGACAGACTGAGTGCAGGCACACAAAAAGCTGGTGAGAAGGGAATTAACGAATCATTGGTCATCGTAGACAAACTAGCATTTATCGTAAATGTAAAAAACAACACAGTTGTTACGGCGATGGATCAGACAGAAACAAATGAAAACGTATTTACAAACATTGACGGAGCCGTCATTGTATAGCCGGACCTTTATGGAGGCTACAGACTCTTGACTGACAGATAGAGTCAGACGGAACCACAGGGGCTCTTAGGAAATGGGAGTACCCCAACAGACAAAACAACTCTAAGGAGGTCATCATTATGATGAGATCACTTTTCTCTGGTGTATCGGGTCTTAAGACTCACCAGACAAGAATGGATGTAATCGGTAATAATATAGCGAATGTCAACACAGTCGCATATAAATCAAGTGCCATGACATTCAGCGAATTAATGTATCAGACAACACAGAGCGCTACCGGTGCTAACGCAGCTACAGGCCGTGCGGGTATCAATGCTAAGCAGATCGGTCTTGGTGTAGTTGGTGGCGCAATTAATACTTCAATTGCCACTGAAGGTGCTTCACAGACAACCGGTAATCCGTTTGATTTGCGTATCACTGGAGATTCATTTTTTGTGGTTAGCAGCGGTTCTGAGAATTTCTTTACGAGAGCAGGCGCGTTTTATGTGGACGGCGTTGGCAATCTTGCCATGACTACAAATGGTTATACAGTCATGGGCTGGCAACCTGACGCCAATGACCCAACTATCATTAAAAAGGATACCGTATCAGCACTGCGTATTATGTCAGCAGCAAATCTGACATCACCGCCTGAGGCAACGACGGAGTCCTACATTTCAGGTATTATTGACAAAAACTCTACAAACCTCACTTCCAGTTCAGGACAGGCAGTGAATATGACGTTCTATGATGATTTGGGGTATAGCTATACAGCGAAGTATGCGATTTATGGGTACGAGGAGACAGATACTCTGACACCTGCTATGAAAGAAGGAATCGGAGATGAAACAAGTACAGAGTATTTTTTTGAAAATCCTGCCGGTAGTGGCACATTCGATGGATTTACGAAAGATACTGCTGATGACACCAAATTATATACAAGAGTGGGTGCTGGTACTGTTACTGATCCATATATATATACGCCACTACCAACGGGTTCAAAGATATTGCTTTCAGAGGGAGTTTATCGTATGGAGTTGGAGGATATACAGGACTCCACTGGTACGTCACTGAAAGAGAAATATAGTACAACACTTGATAAAATTGCCACAATGGGTACGACAGCAGGTTATGAGCTGACTACCTATTTGAAGTACAGCAAGTCGGATGGTTCCTTTACCGGCTATTCCAGCAATCGCGGCGCACCCAATTCTTATTCAACAAATACAGATTTAAATGATGTCAAGGCGGCACTGACATTTAACAAGGGAACATTCGCCGCAGCCCCTGCAGCCATCAACATCAGCTTCAAGGAATCTACGATGTATGATAATAAAGGTACCGCTACCATTGGCGCAACAGCCGGAGATTATGATGGAAGATATACAGGCAGAAAGCTAGGCGCAATGTCAGGCGTATCCATCGAGACGAGTGGTAAGATTTTTGCGGCTTATGACAATGGTACGACGAAGCTCCTTGGACAGATCGCAGTGGCGAATTTTGCAAATGCATCTGGTCTCGAAAAGGTAGGCGAGAATCTCTACTCCGCAACACAGAACTCTGGTGCGTTCGATGGAATTGGCGAAGAGGTTGGATCAGACGGCACAGGCAAGATTAACAGCGGTGTTCTTGAGATGTCCAATGTAGACCTGTCCTCGGAATTTACCGAGATGATCACTACCCAGCGTGGTTTCCAGGCCAACAGCAGAATCATCACCGTATCCGATACGATGATCGAAGAACTCGTAAATCTCAAGCGATAAAAAGCGATAAAATTGCAAAGCAATTTTACGCTTAGTTCAAAACGATCCCACAGGGAAGTTTTGAACCCCACCAACACGGTGGCAAGCAACAAAGACCAATTATTAATCATTATAGCAATAGGGGAACTAAATCTAGTTCCCCTATATTTCTATGTTATACAAACACACATTTTTGCCCAGAACAGGAGGCACCTAAATGATCGAGGTCACAAAAATGAATGGCATTAAAATCTTAATCAATCCAGACTTGATCGAAATGGTAGAGGAAACGCCGGATACTGTCATATCATTCACCACTGGAAAAAAAATAATTGTAAAAGAACGTAGACAAGAAGTAAAAAATCTAGTAAAATCGTATAAAAGGGATATTTATGCGAATTAGGTAGGTGGGAGTATTGGATATTGCATCAATAGTGGGCATAGTTGTTTGTTTTTTGCTAGTTATTTACGGTATTGTAGGGAATAGCTTGGACTTTAGTACCGCAGCAACATTTATAGATTTTCAATCAATCGCGATTACAATTGGCGGTGCATTTTGTTCCGTACTGACGGGATGCTCCTTGAAAAGCTTTATGTCAGGTCTAAAAAGTATCTCCTTGATTTTCAAGAAGCCAGTCAATAATACAACAGAAATCATTCAGAAAATTATCGATTTATCCAATGTAGCACGTAAGGAAGGACTTCTTTCATTGGAGGAAGCCGCTGGAGAGCTGGAAGATACGTTTCTGCAGAAGGGCATTATGCTGATTGTAGATGGCACTGATCCAGATCTGGTACGTGCAATTCTGGAGACAGAGCTGATTAGTATAGAGGGCAGACACAAAGCAAACATGGGCTTTTGGGACACAGTCGGAGCCATGGGACCTGCATGGGGTATGATCGGAACCTTGGTAGGTCTTATTAACATGCTACAAAATATGGACGATGCCTCTACAATTGGTCCTGCTATGGCTGTAGCATTGATTACAACACTGTATGGTTCTATGATGGCAAACTGGATCGCAGCGCCTGCAGTAGCAAAATTAAAGAGCAATAATGACGATGAGATGATGGTAAAGGAAATCATCATTGAAGGTCTTCTTTCCATACAGGCGGGTGAAAACCCCCGCGTCATTGAAGAAAAGCTCAAATCCTTCTTGGCACCTGCAGAACGCAGCAATGTCGGCAAGGATATCAGCGGAGGTGAAGCGTAATTGGCTGTCAAGAGAAAGCCGGATGAAGTAAAGCCCGGCGCAGCATGGATGAATACATTTGCAGATTTGATGAACCTGCTGCTTTGCTTTTTCGTATTATTGTTTTCCATGTCTACCGTAGATGCGCAAAAGTTTGAACTTGTTGCGGCTTCTTTTGCGCAAACGTTTAGTATTTTTTCAGCAGGCGCCACTGCAATCGGAGATGGTGTGTTGATTTCAAATGGTGTCAGCCAGCTCAATGAGTTGGATGAATATATTCGCTCTATGGGATATGAAGCTGAGGATACCCAAGCAAAGGATGAATTTGAAAAGGTATCTGATGAGCAGCTGAAGGCTGCCGAGCAGCTTGCTGAGAAGGTTGCGGAGGCGGTAAAGGAAGAAAAACTCGATAAAGAAATTGACATCGACTTTACGACACAGTATGTATCTTTAACATTAAACGGAGCATTGCTGTTTGATTCAGGAAGTGCTACAATCAAACAAGGTGCGTATCCGATTTTAGATAAGATCGGAGTGATTCTCCAAAAATATGGAGAAAACTTGATTGAAATTGAAGGGCATACAGATAATGTACCAATCCATAATTCAAAGTTTGCAAATAATAATGAGTTATCAAGTGCGCGTGCGCTTTCTGTATTTGATTATCTAGTGGAGACAACAACGCTTAATCCAGCAAATATCAAGCATACTGGCAGAGGGGAATATGTTCCAGTCGATGACAATAGCACGCCAGAGGGACGTTCTCAGAACAGACGTGTAGAAATCAAGATTTATCATACTCTCAGTACATACCAAAAAGGCATCTAGATGGGGGAAGGCTGATATGAAAAAAAATTTATTAACGATATTGATTTTGGCATTGCTGATTGTAAATCTGATTTTAACAGGTATTATCATGTTTAGTACGATATCAGCAAATAGGAAGACAGTCGCATTGGTCAATAGTATTGCAACTGTGTTAAATCTTGAGGTGGGTCCTGCGGTTGCCGATGAACAGGTGGTTGAGGAAACAGTATCCATGGCAGATACAGAGATGTATGATATCGCTGATTCTATGACAATCGCCTTAAAAAAGGGTGAGGATGGTGAAGATCATTATGCATTGGTTGAAGTATCGCTGTCCATGAATACAAAGGATAAGGACTACAAGAATTATTCCGCAACATTGGCGACCAAGGAAAGTCTGATCAAAAGTGAGATCATTGATGTGATTGGCAGCTATACCGAAGAAGAAGTGATTGCAAATAAAAATGCAATTGAACAAGAAATCTTAGATCGAATTCAGCAAATGTTTAATTCCCAATTTATATATGATATCGCATTTAGAAGTATTAATAGCCAGTAATTCTGGGAAGACAAACCGGCATCGGAGGTGAATCGGCATGGGTGAGGTACTCTCCCAAAACGAAATAGACAGTTTGCTGCAGGCTTTGAGCTCCGGAGAGTTAGACGCGGATGAAATCGGCGGCAGCGAAGAAATAGTCGCTAAGAATTATGATTTCAGACGCCCTGCCAAGTTCTCCAAAGAGCACCTCAGAACATTGGAAATCATATTTGAGCATTACGGACGGCTGGTTTCCACGAATCTGCCGGTTTATTTGAGAAAGAATATACAGGTGAGCGTAGTGAATTCGGAGGCATGTACCTTTTCAGAATTCTCAACGGCGCTTGCCAATCCGGTATTATTAGCAATTATCAACTTCTCACCGCTCGGCGGGAACATTATGTTAGAGATTGCCGCCACTCTGGGCTTTGCGATGATAGACCGAATGCTCGGAGGACAAGGCGATCCGCTCGAGAAGAGTAGGGACTTTTCTGAGATAGAACTGTCCATTGTGGAAAAGGTAATCCTGACCTGCGTGCAGTTGCTCAGGGAACCGTGGAAAAATGTCATTGAGATCAACCCGATCTTAGAGAGGATTGAGACCAATCCGCAATATGCACAGATCATAGCACCGAGTGAAATGATAGCAATCGTCACGATTTCCATGAAGATAGGCGATGTTGAAGGACTGATGAATGTGTGTCTGCCGTACTTCACGCTGGAGAGCGTCATGGATAAGCTCAATACCAAGTATTGGTTCTCTACGATGAAGGATACTTCGGGAGAGCAGTTCAAGGAACACATAGAAACATTGCTCCGCAAGGTGGATATGCCGGTTAAGGCTGTTCTGGGACATAGTTCGATTACGGTCAATGATTTTGCAAATCTGCAGCTCGGTGATATCATCAGACTGAATTCCAAGGTCAATACCGATCTGAATGTATATGTAGGAAATATCAGAAAATTCAAAGCCCTGCCGGGATCCAACAAGGATTCTTATGCAGTCAGGGTTACGTCAATACTGAGAGAGGGGGAATAAGAATATGGACGGAATGTTATCCCAAGACGAGATAAATGCCCTGTTAAACGGCATGGGTTCGGATGATGCTCCGGCAGCTGATTCGGGCAGCACCGCTCCGGTGAGTGCAGGCGAAGAAATGCTGACAGAGACTGAGAAAGATGCCATCGGGGAAGTCGCCAATATCAGTATGGGAACTTCGGCCACAACGCTTTATTCCTTGGTGAACAGAAAGGTCAACATTACGACGCCGGTTGTAGAATTGGCCACATGGGACAAGGTCATAGAGGATTATGAGAGGCCTTGTGTCTTTATCAGAATTCAATATAAGGTAGGACTGGACGGAACGAACATATTGGTGCTCAAGGAGTCCGACGTTAAGATTATTACAGACCTGATGATGGGCGGAGACGGCACCAACACCGACGGAGAACTCGGAGAGCTGCACTTGAGTGCAATATCCGAGGCAATGAATCAGATGATGGGTTCGTCAGCAACATCTCTTTCCTCCATGTTGGGGAAGATGATTGATATCACCCCACCGGAAGCAAGCTTGATTGATCTGAATGAATTTGTAGACGGAGGCGAGTTGTCGGATTTCCTCGCAGGAACCTTCGTTAAGATTTCATTTAAGATGCAGATAGAGGAACTGGTTGACAGCGAGATTATTCAGTTATATCCGGTTGATTTTGCCAAGTCATTGTACGATCACTTTATCAACAATCAAGGAGCGCCACAGGCTTCCGAACCGGAACCGGCGCCGATACCGATTCCGTCACCTCCACCGGCAGCACCTATGGGAATGGGTATGCCGACCATGAATGATTCCATGAGCATGAACAGTCCAATGGGAATGGGCATGCAGCAGCCAATGGGTATGGGAGGCGGCATGAACATGGGAATGCAGAAGCCGATGGGAATGGGCATGCAGCAGCCGATGGGTATGGGCAGTCCGATGGGAATGGGCATGCAGCAGCCGGCGGGTATGCCGGGAGTCAATATACAGCCCGTAGCATTCCAGACCTTTGGCGGTGATGTAAATGCAATGCAGAGTCAGGAGAATATCGGACTCATCAGGGATGTTCCTTTGGAGGTTACGGTAGAACTCGGAAGGACGAGCAAATCCATCAGCGATATACTGGAGTTTGCACCGGGTACGATTATTGAACTTGACAAGATTGCCGGTGAGCCGGTTGATGTATTGGTTAACGGCAAGCTTGTAGCAAAGGGAGAGGTAGTAGTCATCGAGGAGAACTTCGGTGTCAGAGTAACAGAGATCATTAAATAGTATGGAACAACTATAAAACTATAGGAGTGTGTAGATTATGGCGAAGAATATTTTGATTTGTGACGATGCAGCTTTTATGCGCATGATGATCAAAGACATTCTCACAAAGAACGGTTACAATGTAGCAGGGGAAGCCGAAAATGGAGCAAAGGCAGTTGAGAAGTACAATGAACTAAAGCCTGATCTTGTGCTGATGGACATTACCATGCCAGAGATGGACGGAATCCAGGCACTGAAGAAAATTAAGGAATCTGATTCAGGAGCACTGATCATCATGTGTTCAGCCATGGGCCAGCAGGCAATGGTAATCGAATCCATACAGGCAGGTGCAAAGGACTTTATCGTAAAGCCATTTCAGGCTGACCGTGTGATTGAAGCTGTTAAAAAAGTTGTAGGTTAGGATTATGACAGCATTACTTGGACTTCAGACATCCAGACTTGAGAGTGTTGCACAGTTTCTGACTGCCATTTTGATATTTATTCTTGTGCTGGCTGTGACTTATTTTACGACACGGTTTGTAGGTAAGTTCCAGCAGAATAAGATGTATTGCAAAAATATTGAAGTGATTGAAACATATAAAATCACAGCAAATAAGCATATACAGATTATCCGTACAGGGGAGAAATATTTGGCGATTGCTGTATGCAAGGACACGGTCACACTGCTGCTGGAGTTGTCTGAGGAGAATCTCGATCTAACAACTCAGAAGACAACAACAGGTGATAATTTCCAGGATGTTTTAGCCAAGGCCAAGGATCTGTTACATAAAGGGAAGTAGCAATATGAAATATGTATTTTGTAATAAAAGCAAATGGGCATTTCGCAGTCTTTGCTTTTTGGCTTGTGCGGTCATACTGACGTTGTTTTGCCCAAGGCAGATATATGCAGGTATCCCGACTGATGTAAACGATCTGGGTATATCCGAGGAATCAGAGGCACCGTCAACAATCATTCGTGAACCTGGTTCCGCAGAAACAGGAGAAGATTTACGTGAATTAAATGTTGGAAATAATCTGACGGTAACCTACCGCGATGGTCAGGGAAATCTTTCGGGAACACTTAGAATACTGATTACTTTGACGATGATCGCATTGGCACCGATGCTGCTGATCATGCTGACATCGTTTACGAGAATCTTGATTGTTCTGCATTTTTTGAGAACAGCATTAGGTACGCAGACTGCGCCACCTAATCAGGTTATGATTGGATTGACTTTGTTCCTGACCTTCTTTATTATGAGTCCAGTTCTGACGCAGATTAACGATACAGCTGTCAAGCCTTTTGAAGCAGGTGAGATTACACAGCAGGAATTTGTTGAGATAGCTATGGAACCGCTTCGTGAATTTATGTATGGTCAGACCCAGACAAAGGATGTACGATTGTTTTTAGATATTGCCAAGATAGAAAATGTGGATACGATTGATGACATTCCGAATCGAGTGTTGGTTCCGAGTTTTATTATCAGTGAACTTAGGACGGCATTTATTATCGGATTTTTATTATATATACCTTTTATTGTAATCGATATGGTCGTCGCCTCGACCTTAATGTCCATGGGTATGATGATGCTGCCACCGACGACAATATCTATGCCGTTCAAAATTCTGCTGTTTGTTTTGGCGGACGGATGGAATCTGATCATCGGAAATCTGGTCAAAACGTTTTATTAGCGGAGGAGAGGAAATATGACAGTAGATGACGTCACACATATTACAAGAGAAACAATATATACGATTATTACTACGTCAGCCCCTGTACTGTTAGTATCTCTTGTGGTTGGGCTGGTTGTTTCCATCTTTCAGACGGTTACTTCCATACAGGAACAGACTCTGACATTTGTTCCCAAGATCATGGCTATCTTTTTGAGCTTGATGCTGCTTGGACACTGGATGTTAAACAATATGACTACCTTTATGACGGAGCTGTGGTCTGATTTTACGGTCTATATTAGGTAGTGGTATGATAGATTATTCATTTTCTTATCAGGATCTTGAATTTTTTCTGCTTATATTTGTTCGTGTTAGTTGCTTTGTCTTTATTGTTCCTTTTTTCAGCACAACAAATACGCCAGCCAGAATCAAAATAGGATTGAGCTTCTTTATAGCAATGGTTTTGTATACAGTGCTGATACCGCACACGGTGCCAGAATACTCAACAGTACTTGGATATGCGATCCTGGTTTTGAAGGAGGGAATTACAGGGCTTCTGATTGGATTTGGAGCTAGCATATGTAATTCTATTGTTTTATTAGCAGGTAAAGTTGCGGATATGGAAATCGGTTTATCCATGGTGCAGATGTTTGATCCGATGACAAAGGAACAGTCTGGATTTACGGGGACGATGTATCAGTATGCTGTCTTGTTGATGATGATGGTGACCAATCTACATCATTACTTTATCCGTGCTTTTGTGGATGCATATCAGTGGGTGCCGATTGGCGGAATTCAAATCAACACAGACAAACTGATGACAGCTATGCTGCAGTTTTTGACGGATTATATCCTGATTGCATTAAGGATTTGTATTCCGATTATTGCAGCAATTCTAATTTTAAATTGCATGCTTGGCATTTTGGCAAAAGTAGCTCCGCAGGTTAATATGTTTTCGGTCGGTATACAAATTAAAATTCTGGTCGGACTAACGGTTCTGTTTTTGACAATTGGAATGTTGCCAAATATTTCTAATTATATTTTTGAAGAAATGAAGACGATGATGACTGCCATGATCTACAGTCTCCATTGACATATAGCGGGAGGGAGTCCGAATGGAATATCAGCTGCTGCTCGAATACAATCTACAGTTTTTTGCCAAGGATGGTCCTGGCGGAGAAAAGACTGAGGATGCAACCCCGAAAAAATTAACCGATGCCCGCAAAGACGGACAGGTTGCAAAGAGTAAGGAGCTGGGCAATGGAGTCGCATTGCTGGCATTATTTTTAACCTTAAAGTATTTTATTGGAACGGTTGGAACACAATTTATTGAGACGTTTTATTATGTATACAGCAGGATTCCAGAAATGATCACGATGGTAAACGGAGGCATTTCCGTCAAACTGTTTGCATCTTTGATTATGCAGCTAATGGGCAAGATTTTGTTGATGCTGCTGCCATTTTTTATAGTTGCAGTTGTGGTTGCGTTTGTGACAGACCTTGTGCAGGTGAAATGGAAACCGACGACAAAGCCGTTGCAGCCCAAGTTTAACAAACTGGATCCGATTAAGGGATTTAAACGCTTTTTCTCAAAAGAAAAACTGATGGAGCTACTGAAATCCTTGATTAAGATCTCCATGACCACATATCTGGCATATTCCACGATCAAGGATCAGTTTAATGCTTTGTATTTACTGTATGATATGACACTTCTTGGATCGATACAGGCAATTGGTGATATCGTCATTAATCTGGGAATTAAGGTTAGTTTTTTTTATTTGATTCTAGGCTTGGCTGATTATCTCTATCAGAAGTATAAGTTTAAAGAAGATATGAAGATGACAAAGCAGGAAGTTAAGGATGAGATGAAAAACTCTGAAGGAGATCCACAGATTAAGGGCAAGCAGAGGCGTAGGATGCAGGAAGCTAGTAGACGGCGTATGATGTCAGCACTGCCACAGGCAGATGTCGTTATCACAAATCCGACACATTTTGCAGTGGCTCTGAAATATGATACAGATATTTGCCCAGCGCCGTATGTGATTGCAAAGGGCGAGGACTATCTGGCACTTAAAATCAAGGAAACAGCAAAAGAATATGGTATCCCAATAGAAGAAAACAAACCGCTTGCCAGAATGCTTTACCATAATGTAGACATTGGCACTGCAATCCCACCAGAGCTGTATCAGGTGGTAGCAGAGATTCTTGCAGCAATCTACAAGTCAAAGAATATAGCGGGCTGACGATATAGCAGTACCAGAAGGAGGAAGGCATTGTGAATTATAAAAAGGCCGATTTAGGCGTGGCATTATATCTGATGGCTGCCTTTGCATTCCTGATTGTTCCGATCCCTTCATTTTTGCTTGACATTTGTCTGGCAATCAACATGGCAGTTTCTCTGGCAATCTTGTTTAATACGATGTTTGCCAAGGAAGTACTCTCGATGTCACTGTATCCAACCATGCTTCTGTTTACGACGATTTTTCGAATTTCTTTGAATGTATCGTCAACGAAGCTGATCCTGCAGACTGGTGATCCTGGTAATGTCGTTACGACCTTTGGAGAGTTTGTTGGCGGCGGTGACCTAATCATAGGTTCCATCGTATTTATAATTTTGATTATTGTACAGTTCATGGTTATCAATAAAGGTTCAGAAAGAGTTGCAGAAGTAACGGCTAGATTTACCTTGGATGCTATGCCAGGTAAACAGATGGCCATAGATGCTGACCTGAATACAGGGGCCATCACAGACGAGCAAGCCAAGATTGCCAGAGATAAGATACAGCAGGAAGCCAGCTTCTTTGGAAGCATGGATGGTGCTGTGAAATACGTTAAAGGAGATGCAACGGCAGGTCTTTTGATTACGGCCATCAATATTATCGGTGGTATGGCAATGGGTATGACCCGGTTTGGGCTGCCATTTGCAGAAGCAATACAGAAGTATGCAATCCTAACCATTGGTGATGGACTGGTCAGTCAGATTCCTTCTCTGCTGATCTCACTGTCAACCGGTATTCTGGTTACAAAGGCAGCGAAAGATGCCGACCTCGGCACTATGTTGGTCAGCCAGTTGTTCGGCATTCCAAAGGTACTGTATTTTGTAGGAGGCACTTTGACTGCTTTGGGTATCATAACTCCGTTGAATACAGTCCTGTTTATGGGAATAGGAGCGGCATTTATCATGACTGGTCGTATGATTGCAAATAACATTGAGGTAGAAGCAATCGAGACAGAAGCAGACCAGGATGAAACAGCTGCAGATGAGATCAGGCGTCCTGAGAATGTTGTATCTTTGCTGCAGGTGGATCCGATTGAGCTGGAATTCGGTTATGGTATCATACCGTTAGCAGATGTCAATCAAGGCGGAGATTTGTTGGATCGTGTCGTTATGATTAGACGACAGGTAGCGTTGGAATTAGGTACTGTTGTACCGATTATTCGTCTGAGAGATAATATTCAGCTGAATCCGAATCAGTATATTATTAAGATCAAAGGAATACAGGTCAGTGAGGGTGAGATTTTATTTGACCATTATATGGCAATGAATCCAGGCTTTGTAGAGGAGGAAATCACGGGTATACCGACCTTCGAGCCATCGTTCCATCTGCCGGCGATCTGGATCACGGAAAGCCAGCGTGAACGGGCTGAAAGTATGGGCTATACGGTAGTTGATCCGCCATCCATCATTGCAACACATTTGACAGAGGTAATCCGGCAGCATATCAGTGAGCTCTTGTCACGTCAGGACGTACAGAATTTGGTGAACAACCTAAAGGAGAGCAATCCTTCACTGGTAGATGAGCTGCTTCCGAAGCTCCTCGGACTTGGTGAGATACAAAAAGTATTGCAGAACCTGCTGAAAGAGGGTATTTCGATCAGAGATCTGCTGACCATATTTGAAACACTGGCTGATCATGCAGTCGTAACACGGGACACAGATGTATTGACAGAGTATTCCAGGCAGAGTCTGAAGCGCGCAATATCTGCCAAGTACTTTCCAGCGAACGAAGCGACAAGTGTCGTAACACTGGATCCGAAGATTGAGCAGGAGGTCATGGGTTCCGTCAAGCAGACTGAACAGGGCGCTTACCTGACATTGGATCCAGAACGAACCAAGTCAATTATGGGAGCCGTAGAGACTGAGATTGCAAAGCTTGAAAATCTCGGGAAAAATCCCATCTTGATTACATCACCAATTGTCAGGATGTATTTCAAAAAATTAACAGAAGACTATTTTAAAGATTTGATTGTAGTATCCTATAACGAGATCGACTCCAATGTAGAGTTACAATCTGTGGGGATGGTGACAGCATAGTGATTAT
>CAZACC010000005.1:0-40205 GCA_964483545.1 uncultured Lachnospiraceae bacterium | reverse complement strand
GGGACGACAGCCCGAATGGGCATCGAGTGCGCGAAGCGCAATCTGATATGAACCAATCGTACCTCGGTTACTAGAGGGACGACAGCCCGAATGGGCATCGAGTGCGCGAAGCGCAATCTGATATGAACCAGAGCTATTTAGGTTACTAGAGGGACGACAGCCCGAATGGGCAATAGAAAATTTTTTTAGGAGCGTAAGGAAAATGGGAAAAATTACAGTGGAGACTTGTCACATTGAAGGGTTAAAGGTGATCACACCTACCGTATTCGGTGACGAGCGAGGATATTTCGTAGAGACGTACAACTACAATGATTTCAAAGAGATAGGGATCGATTTAGAGTTTGTACAGGACAATCAGTCAGCCTCCAAGAAAGGAGTACTTCGTGGTCTTCACTTTCAGATCCATTTTCCGCAGGATAAATTAGTACGTGTCATCAAAGGTGAAGTGTTTGATGTCGTAGTAGATATGCGGGAAGGATCCAAGACATACGGTAAGTGGTTTGGTGTCAGACTGTCAGAAGATAATAAAAAGATGTTTTTCATTCCCAAAGGATTCGCACATGGCTTCCTAGTATTATCTGATTACGCCGAGTTCGCGTACAAGTGCACAGATTTCTATCACCCGAATGATGAGGGTGGAGTCATATGGAATGACGAGGAGATCGGAATCGAATGGCCGATTGAAGAGGGAATGGAACTCACGATATCTGAAAAAGACACCAAATGGGGTAAACTTTCATGTCTAAAAAAGCAAAAATAATAACTGCTGTTTCAGTGTTCGTTGTAGCACTGAATTTGTATATCATTCTGCACCACAATCCCCTTGCAGTGCAGAGCCAGGAAATGATTAAGAAGGTGATTGCGTGTATTATTTTAAACGCAATCTATGTTTTGTTTCTGATTTTCTATGAAAAAATAGTCATACTTCCTGTAGAGTTGTACCAGAACCGTAGGCTAATCTGGAAGCTCTCAAAAAATGATTTTAAGACCCGTTATGCAGGGTCTTATCTTGGAATTGTATGGGCATTTGTACAGCCGGTCGTGACTGTCGTCATGTACTGGTTTGTATTTTCCGTGGCGATGCCGGCAAGAGCAGTGGCAATCAAGGGAGATATTGAAGTGCCCTATATTTTGTGGCTGATTGCAGGTATGGTTCCATGGTTCTTTTTTTCGGAAGCTTTATCAAACGGAACAGGAGCTTTACTCGAATATAATTACCTAGTCAAGAAGGTGGTTTTCAAAATCAGTATTCTTCCCATTATAAAAATCATGTCGGCATTTTTCGTGCATATCTTCTTTGTATTATTTACACTGTTTTTATTTTCCTGTTATGGATATTATCCGGATTTGTATACTCTGCAAGTATTCTACTATTCTTTCTGTATGTTTGTATTTGTGCTCGGACTATCCTATATTACATGTGCAATTGTTGTGTTTTTCAGGGATCTAGGACAGATTATTTCAATCTTCCTGCAGGTTGGAATCTGGGCGACCCCGATTTTGTGGAATATCAATACCATTCCGCCACAGATTCGTTTCTTTTTAAAATTAAATCCTATGAACTACATCGTAGAAGGATATCGCCTGGCTCTTGTAGATAAAGCCTGGTTTTGGGAGCATTTTTACTCAACAGCATATTTTTGGATATTGACATTAATGACATTTGCGATTGGGGCTCTTGTTTTCAAACGTTTGAAGGTACATTTTGCAGATGTATTATAATGACGAGAGTTGTATGGCAATGTAACAATCCGAATATCAGTAAGTAAATCAAGACAAATCAGAGGTAAGAGATGGACAGTCACAATACAGCGATTCAAATCGAACATTTAAATAAAGTATACAAGCTCTATAACCGCAACAGAGATCGGCTGAAGGAGTCTCTTGGACTTGGAAAGCATGTGAATTACAAGGAGCATTTTGCTTTGCGTGATGTTAGCCTCTCAATTCGTACAGGAGAGACGGTCGGTATCATTGGGACAAATGGTTCCGGCAAATCTACAATTTTGAAGATTATTACAGGGGTATTGAATCCGACAAGCGGAACGGTACAGATCAATGGCAGGATATCGGCATTGCTGGAACTAGGTGCTGGCTTTAATATGGAGTTTACTGGAATAGAAAACGTATATCTAAATGGGACAATGATAGGGTTCTCAGAGGAGGAGATTGATGCAAAGCTACAGGACATCCTGGATTTTGCAGATATTGGGGAGTTTGTAAATCAGAAAGTGAAGACATATTCAAGTGGTATGTTTGTTCGCCTTGCATTTGCAGTTGCAATTAATATTGATCCCGAGATTTTGATTGTAGATGAGGCATTGTCAGTCGGAGATGTGTTCTTTCAGAATAAATGCTATCGTAAGTTTGAAGAGTTTAAAAAACAGGGAAAAACGATTTTGTTTGTTAGTCATGATCTTTCCAGTATCAGTAAATATTGCGACAGGGTTATTTTGCTAGAGAAGGGTGAAAAGATTTCTGAGGGAGAACCCAAAGAAATAATAGATATGTACAAGAAGATTTTGGTCGGTCAGCTAAACCAGAATTCTGATACAAATAAAAGCGTTATGTATAGTGGAGGAGGACTCTGGAAGGATCAAATGTCATTGAATCCGAATCTGGATGAATATGGAAGCGGTCTTGCGGAGTTTGAGGATTATTGTGCAATTGATACGGATGGTTTGATTACGAATAGTATTATCAAAGGCGAGGAATGTACGATTAAACTACGTGTGCGCTTCTTTGAAAAGATAGAGTATCCAATCTTTGCGGTATCCTTTAAAAATATGCAGGGTACGGAGATTACAGGGACCAATACGATGTTCGAGAAAATCGATACAGGAATACCAGAAGCCGGAGATGTCATTGAGACTTCCTTTACGCAGAATGTAGATTTACAAGGTGGGGAGTATTTGATTTCTCTTGGGTGTGTTGGCTATAAAGGGGGAGAATTTACAGTCTATCACAGACTGTATGATGTGTTCAATCTGACAGTGATTTCGTCCAAGAATTCTACAGGATATTATGATATGAATTCAGAGGTGACAGTCAGTAAGGTTACGACCAGCTAGAGGAGCAATCCATCGGAAGGAATCAGACTATGCGAGAACAAATAGGAAAAGTGACACTAGACTACAGCAAATATCCGGGAAAGGATTATTATAGTGAAGGAATTAGTGAGGATGCCCTGCTTGAGGTCGTAGAAAAGTATGATGAATCTGAATTTGGGCATGTAATCCTAAATACACGTTCATGGCCGATGCTGTATCATTTATCTAATGTTAGAACCAATATTGTATCATGGCTGCCGATTACCAATACGCAGAAGGTTCTGGAGATTGGTGCTGGCTGTGGGGCGATTACATGTGCATTATCAGATATGGCCGAAAGTGTGACATGCATTGAACTTAGTAAAAAGCGCTCTATAATCAATGCGACTAGAAACAGACATCGCAAAAATATTGAGATTTTGGTTGGAAACTTTGAGGATATCGAGCCAGATCTGACCGAGAAATATGACTTTATCACTTTGATTGGAGTATTTGAATACGCCGAGAGCTATATCAACACACTCAATCCGTATGAGACATTTTTAGAGAGAATCGGAAAGCATCTGACGCCTGAGGGCAAGATTGTGATTGCTATTGAAAATCAATTCGGACTCAAATATTTTGCTGGCTGCAAAGAGGATCATACTGGTCTTTTTTATGAAGGAATAGAGGGTTACCCGACATCCTCTGGAGTTAAGACGTTTTCTAAGAAACATCTAGAGGAAATCATTGCACGTGTCGGCTTTCAAAGTGAATTTTATTATCCGTATCCAGACTATAAACTGCCACATACGATTTATTCTGATGCGCATCTGCCCAAAGAGGGCGATTTGACTACGAACATCCGTAACTTTGATGCAGATCGTGTGATTGCTTTTAATGAGAGCAAAGTATTTGATCAGATCATAAGGGAAGGTATGTTTCCTTATTATTCAAACTCTTATGTAGTACTGGTATCCAAGGAAAAGTCAGAGCAGAGAGAACGAACGATTTATTCAAAATATTCTTCAGAGCGCAAGGATGACCTTTCCATTCGTACCTATATCACAGAGACTCTGACTGGAGAACGTCATGTGTACAAGGCTGCGCATGGACCGAAAGCCAATACACATATTATGAATATGTACAATCGTTACGAGACATTTGAGACCTGTTATGAACATTCAAAGCTAAAGCCAAATAAATGTCTGGATCTTTTACATGATTATGAGACACCTTTGATCGCGGGAAAGCCGACAACAGCGAGAGCACGTATTGAACTGGAATATCTGGAAGGAACTGTATTTGAAAAGTATCTGGATAATCTGCAGGATCAAAGAGAATATGGAAAGATGCGCACACTGATCCTACAATATGGGGAAGAAGTGGAGAAGACTTCATGTAAACTGGAGTTTGAGCCATCTGCAAAGCTGGAACAGGTATTTGGAAAATGCAGCCTGACATCAGGCGGCGCCGCTGCCAATCCATGTAATTTTGATTTGATTTTTTCAAATATACTGCTAATTGGCAAAGATGAAGAGCATATGACTTGGAATGTCTTGGATTATGAATGGACGTTTGATTTTTTGATACCGATACAGTTCATCATTTATCGCGCACTTAACTATTATTTGGAGAGTGAGAAGACAAAACCGTTCAAAGCTTATCTGAATGAACAGGGAATTGATCTATATGCAAGTTTTGGAATCACAGATCATAATAAGGAAATTTATGATGAAATGGAACATCAGTTTCAGTTGTATATTATAGGGGATAAGGCATCATTAACTCTATTGAAAGCCATCATGCCAGCTGCTACCGTTAGTTTGTCGAAGCTTGTAGAGACAGGTACCTATTTAAGAAATCTGCAGACACCGAAGGTATACTATAGTACTGGAGATGGATTTGATGGAAGTAATCAGATCATGACACTGGCTCAAGTAGATGAAGAGACCATGGTATCAGTCGAGATTCCTCTAGAGAACAGAATGCGCTCCATCCGTATTGATCCCACAGAGTATCCCTGCGTGATACAAGTGAAGTCCATTGTGTTGGAAACAGCAGAAGGAATACAGGAGATCGATCGGTATCTGGTAAATGGATTGATGATTTCGTCCAATACAATTGTATTTAATACAGATGATGCACAGATCGTGCTGAATCAATTGCCGAGAAAGGCTAAGAGTCTATATGTGAAGTATTCAGTTACCATGTTTAAGAAGTCGTTTTTTGACCAGATTGTAGAGCAGTTGGAACATCAAAGAGAATTGGTCAGAAAAAAACAATCTTCATTTAAGGCACGTGCGCTAGTCAAAATGAGATTGAAGAAGAGAGAAATGATACCAGAAGGATATTGCTACAATCAAGAAAGCGAAGAGTGACAATATGCCAAAGTGGGGTGCAAAGGCAGCCTGTCGTAAGAGATACAGATCGGAACTTCTGCGGCAGACAGATGTGTATGCTGGTTGGATAGCTGAAGAGGAAGGAAAAGAAATAAGTGGGAAACAGATAACAGGTGGCCCACTTATTACTGTTGTACCCTATCATAAAAAAAATAGATGGAAACAGTCCTATTCTCCTATTGAATACCTTGAAGAAGACATTGATATTCTGGACTTTACTCATATGAATGGTGAGTTCATTTTGTATGTCAATGGCGACGGAATACTTGAAGAAGATACAATATCCATATTTTCTGAAATGTTAAATCATGATTTAATCTACAGTGACGAAGACTGTATTCTGCATGGAAGCAACACGAGACTGGCTCCGTTTTTCAAACCAGACGCTTCTCCAGACACATTACAGTCTTTTTTTTATTTTGGTAGCATCTTTGCAGTCAGACGATCTTTTGCTGCTGAAATTAAAGTGACAGAATCGGGTGAGGACAGCAGTAGATTGTATGATTTTGCAAAGAAATGTATGAGTCAGACGAGTAAGGTTGCACATATACCAAGAGTGCTTTACCACAAAAAAATATATGATGAAAAAGAAACAATCACACATAGTTTTGAAGTGAATCATAACACTGAACTGGATATTCCAAATCATACTCCGCTGATTTCAGTGATTATATTGTCCAAGGATCATCCAGATATTTTGAAGATGTGTGTCAAAAGCCTAAAAGTAAACTCTAAATATAACAAAATAGAGATCATCATTGTAGATAATGGAAGCACTCCAGATGTCAGACAGAAAACAGAGCAATTTTCACAAGTAGGCGGATATACGTATCTGTATCATCCAATGGATTTTAACTATTCCGCATTATGTAATATTGGAGCAGAGACTTCAAATGGTGAGTATCTTTTATTCTTGAATGATGATATTGAGGTGGCAGATGAATTATTCATCGAGAAAATGTTACATTATGCATCTAGGCCTCATGTGGGCGCAGTAGGCGCTAAACTGCTGTACCCTGATTCAGATCTCATACAGCATGTCGGTATTACCAGCCTTGCCTGTGGACCATCTCATAAGCTTGCTACCTTTTCTGATAAACAAGATTACTATTTTGGGAGAAACAGGTTTGACTATAATGTACTTGCGGTTACGGGTGCCTGTATGATGGTATCCCGTGAAAAATACTTCCAAGTTGGTGGATTTAGTGATAAGATGGGAGTTAGTTATAATGATGTAGATTTATGCGTTTCTTTATATGAAGCTGGACTCTATAATGTAGTGTGCAATCATACATTTCTGTACCATCATGAGTCGCTGTCCAGAGGTACAGATTTGCTGAGTGATGAAAAATATGGACGTCTGATTCGTGAGAGGAATATCCTTTATGCCCGTCATGAGTGGCTGAAGGCTGGAGATCCATTTTATAATCAAAATTTATCGCAGGATTCGCTGGAGTATATTCCAAATGTACCATGCAGCTATTCTGCTTTTGGATATTATAATTCAGCTGAGTTTGTTCAACGGTCAGAAACAGACCTGAAGCCATGTAACCAGGCACAGATGGTGATAGAGAAAACAGAGCTGATCAGAGGATATAACGGTGAAGAGGATGATTATTACCGTATTGAGGGCTGGTCACTCCACATGAAACGTGATAATGCATTGCTTTACAGAAGTCTTTTACTGATTCCAACGCAGGGAGAGACGTTGAAAATAGAACTCAGCAGCAGATATCGCAAGGATGTTTCCGAAGTCTTTCCGAAAGCAAAGTGCAGTGAGCTGGCTGGTTTTGTGTGCAGGGTCAGAAAGAAATACCTGCAGTCTGGAATGGTCTATCAGACGGCGGTGCTGGCTGAGTCGCAGGTGACATCTGCAAAATATATGATATTGGGAGAGCAGTATGAACCAACAGGAAAATGAGCAGTTAACAGCATATTATAAAGATCTGTATGAGAAGGAACTAAATAAAAATGAGGAACTGACAGAAACTCTTGTTTCCATAGAAGCAAAAAATGCAGATTTGACTTACAAGCTTGATAAGATCAGAAACAGCCTGATTTGGAAATCAATTTATCCGTTTCGTCTGCTATGGAGCCATACAAAGAATGCACTCATCCGCATAAAGCGTTACGGAAATCCGAAAAATTTCCTGCGTAAGATTGAGAGCAAGCGGATTGAAAAAAGAGCTTATAAAAGCTACGGAACAGAGAGTCTTCCGACACCTGAGGAGGTTCGGCAACAGAAGGAGACTCAGTTTTCAAGGAATATCAAGTTTAGCATTCTGGTTCCTCTATACAATACTCCCGAGAAATTCCTGCGTGAAATGATAGAATCCGTGATTACACAGACCTATGAAAACTGGGAATTGTGTCTGGCTGACGGTTCTGACGATATTCATCCAGAGGTGGGCAGGATTTGTGAGGAATACAAAAAGAAGGATTCACGCATTCTATACGAGAAGATAGAGCAAAATCTAGGTATTTCGGGCAATACAAATGTATGTTTTTCTATGGCGACTGGAGAGTATATCGGACTTTTTGATCACGACGATTTGCTCCATCCGACGGCGCTGTATGAGTATATGAAGGTGATTTGTGAGAAGGATGCAGATTATATCTATTGCGATGAGACGACATTTCAGGGAGAGTCTATTGACCACATGGTGACCCTTCATTTTAAACCAGACTTTTCAATCGATAATTTACGTGCCAATAATTATATCTGTCACTTTTCTGTCTTCTCTGCAGAATTATTAAAAGAGACAGGGCTGTTTCGCGGTGAATTTGACGGCAGTCAAGATCATGACATGATTCTCAGACTGACAGCAGCGGCACAGAAGATCTGCCATGTGCCCAAAATACTATATTACTGGCGTTCTCATGCTGGCAGTGTAGCATCAGATATCAATGCGAAAAGCTACGCCATTGATGCGGCAAAGGGAGCTGTAGCGGCACATTTGAAGGCCTGTGGGTTTGAGGGATTTAAGATTGAGAGCAGCAGAGCATTTGAAACAATCTTCAGAATACGTTATCGTTTGATGGATAAACCAAAGCTGTCGATTGTGATTGCAAACAAGGATCATGAGAGTGATCTTCGACGCTGTATCGATTCGATCTTGCAGAAATCTTCGTATGAGAATTTTGAAATTGTCATTGTGGAGAATAATAGTACAGAAGAAAGCATCTTTACGTATTATGCAGGAATTCAAAAGCATCCTGCTATTCAGGTCGTTACTTATAAAGGAGACTTCAACTATTCTGCAGTGAATAATTATGGAGCAGGGTATGCCACAGGAGAATATCTGATTTTACTGAATAATGATACAGAGATCATTACCCGTAACTGGATGGAAGAATTGTTAATGTATGCACAGCGAGAGGATGTAGGAGCTGTCGGCTGTATGCTGTATTATGCAGATTACTCCATACAACATGCAGGAATCGTGCTTGGTTTGGGAGCACACAGGACAGCTGGACATACGCACTATAAAATGGCAAAAGAAAATCTGGGATATATGGGAAGACTCTGCTATGCCCAGAATGTGTCTGCTGTCACTGGAGCCTGTATGATGACAAAAAAGACACTGTTTGATGAGATCGGCGGCCTGTCAGAGGAATTTGCGGTGGCACTCAATGATGTGGATTATTGTCTGCGTCTGCGTGAAAAGGGACTGTTGAATGTCTTTACCCCTTTCGCAGAACTGTTTCACTATGAATCAGCTTCCAGAGGCTCAGATCTAGTGGATCTGAATCAGAAAAATGCAGAACGTTATGAGCGGGAGGCAGAACACTTCCGTGAGAAGTGGAGGGATGTGCTGGCAGCAGGTGACCCGTACTACAACCCGAATTTTTCACTGGACTACAGTAACTATACTTTAAAAGGTAACAATACGAAAAGCATGGTCGGATAAAATAATGAAGGAGGAATCGTGATGGATTACAAGGAACAGTACAGATATTGGATGGAAGATGATTATTTTGATAAGGCAACAAAAAAGGAACTGGCAGATATAGAAGGAAATGATGCCGAGATACAGGATCGTTTTTATAAGGAGTTAGAGTTCGGTACAGGTGGTCTGCGTGGAGTGATCGGTGCAGGAACCAATCGTATGAATCCATATACGGTTAGAAAAGCAACTCAGGGACTTGCCAATTACATTATTCAGCAGGGAGCATCAGAAAAGGGCGTGGCAATTGCCTATGATTCTCGTTTTATGTCTCCAGAGTTTGCAGATGAAGCTGCCCTGTGTCTGGCGGCAAATGGAATCAAGGCTTATGTATTTGATGCGTTGCGTCCGACACCAGAATTATCATTTGCAGTCAGAAAACTGGGATGTACAGCTGGAATCGTAGTCACAGCCAGTCATAATCCGCCTGAATATAATGGCTTCAAGGTATACTGGGAAGACGGTGCACAGATTACAGCACCCAAGGACACCGATATTATCACAGAGGTGAAAAATGTAACAGATTATCATACAGTTAAGAGCATCGGCAAAGAGGAAGCGATTTCGAAACATCTTTATAATGTGATTGGCAGCGATCTTGACGATGCATACATAGAAGAGCTGAAAAAGCTGATTATCCACCCAGAGATCATACAGCAGGTGGCAGGTGAGATCAAGATCGTTTATTCACCATTTCATGGAACAGGAAATATACCTGTCAGACGAATCCTGTCTGAACTTGGGTTTAAGAATGTATATGTGGTGCCAGAGCAGGAGCTGCCCGATCCAAACTTTACGACGCTGGCTTATCCAAATCCGGAAGACCCTGCTGCCTTTGAGCTGGCACTGAAGCTAGCTAAGGAAAAGGATGCAGATGTGGTACTGGCAACTGATCCAGATGCAGATCGCCTCGGAATCTATGCGAAGGATGCAAAAACTGGTGAGTATGTATCATTTACAGGCAATATGTCTGGAATGTTGATTGCAGAATATATCTTACGTGAGCGTCAGGCTACGGGAACACTGCCCGAAAATGCAGCCTTGATCAAGACCATCGTAACGACGAATATAGCAGATCGTCTGGCAGAGGAATACCACGTAAAACTGATAGAGGTTCTAACAGGCTTTAAATACATCGGAGAGCAGATCAAGCTCTTTGAGCAAAATCATACCTATCAGTATGTGTTTGGCTTGGAAGAGAGCTACGGTTGTCTGGCAGGAACACATGCAAGGGATAAGGATGCAGTGGTAGCAGTCATGTGTCTATGTGAGGTTGCTGCATACTGCAAGAGCAAAGGCATCACACTGTGGGATCAGATGCTGAATATCTACGAGAAATATGGTTATTACAAAGAAGGCATGCATACCATTACACTGAAGGGGATCGAAGGAGCAGAGCAGATTAAAGCGATTATGGAAAAGCTCCGCCAGGAGAATCCGACACGCTTTGGCGATCTTGATGTGGTGAACTTCAAGGATTATGAGACACATCAGGTCAAGAACCTAAAGACTGGTGAATGCTCAGATACAGGTCTGCCGACATCAAATGTCTTATATTTTGAGCTGGATAATGATTCATGGTGCTGTGCAAGACCATCTGGGACAGAGCCAAAAATCAAGTTTTATATGGGCATCAAAGGCACTTCATTGCAGGATGCTGAGACAAAGCTTCAGGCATTGAAGGAAGCTGTGATAGCACTGCTTTAGATATGGAGTCAAGGGACACATGTGGGAAAAACGATATGAGAATCAAAAGCTGTGGATACTGCTGTATATTATATTTGGACTGTTAGCAGCCGTTTCCTTGATACAGGGATGCAGCAATGCGATTGCTGTCAGTCAGGACTTTCAGTGGGATGCCGCAAAAGCATTGACACTGAGGATTAATCCGTATATAGAATCCATGACACCAACAGGAATTCTGGATCAATATCATTGGGAGGATTACTATCTGCAGATGGAAGCCAATCAGTTTCCGTCGTTGCTGATGCTGTTATTCCCATATACGCTTCTGGCACCTCTTACGGCACGCTATGTATGGCTAGCCTCCAATCTGGTATTTACGGTTTTGATGATTGTTCTGCTGCGTAAGACATTTTTAGCAACATTAGATAGAAGATTATGGATATTGTTGATACTATTTATGATATCAGGGACACCCTACCGGAATCAATTGGGTGTCGGACAGCACACGATTTTCTCTTTTCTGTTTTTTCTAGCAGCTGTTTATTTCAGCAGACGAGGTGAAGAGAGCGGAAAGGCAGGCTATACAGTTGGTACGATTCTATGTCTTGCAGTCAGTTACTTTAAATATACCTTGACAGTACCACTGGCACTATACTTTGTATATAAACGTAAATGGAAAGAATTGATACTGTCAGTACTGATTCATGTAGGGCTGACAATCTTGGCTGCACTTTGGCTGCATACCGGAGTGCTTGATCTGATCATACAGCCACTTCAGGTGTCGAGTGCGCTGGCAGCAGAGGGCGGTATCGATTTCGGGGCGCTGCTGCAAGGATCTCCGCTGGCATTTGTCCTGGCTGGGATCGTCATGGTTTTTTTATTCATCATGATGTTGAAGATGCCGCAGGGCGTTGATGCAGGGGTCATTAGTATGCTGGTTTTATGGTCATTGATTGTTACCTATCATAGGACATACGATTTCTTTGTGCTGGTAGTAGTGGCTGCTTTCTTCTATGAGACAGGACTAGATATAAGACAAAGCCTGAAAAACGGTATACTCTGTTATTATTTCATTCTGATGGTTTTGGTCAATTATGTTTTGCGTATATTCAGTGAGGCTTTACCCGTATTGATTTGTTTCGGAACATTATACTATATTTTCACAATATGGGTCACATATATCAATATCACGACCTGTCGGGTGCATCCAGAACAGATGACGGATAAGCAGTAAAATAGAAAGAGCAGGATAAAGATAAATGGATAAAAAAACAAAAAAAGAAAAGCTGATGAAACAGATCCTAAAATTTGGAGTAGTAGGCGGACTGGCATTCCTAATTGATTTTATTGTATATACGATTGTATTATCACTTTTGGATTGGAAATACGGTTATCTGATAGCAGGATTTGTGGGATTTACGGTTTCCTTGATTTTTAATTATATAGCCAGTATGGCATTTGTATTTGAACGAAAAGAGAATGCTGATAAGAAAAAGGAATTTGTGGTGTTTATGATGCTAAGCCTTGTCGGTATGGGTATTAATACATTGGTACTTTGGCTTTGCGTAGAAGTCATTTATGAACAGATACACTGGGTACAGACATTGACAGCAATGATCTTTGACCTGTTGGCAGGCATCGGTATCCATATCGCATCTGTCACAGATCTTGCGGCTTTGATTGCAAAGTGCGTTGCCACAGGTGTTGTAATGGTATATAACTTTATTTCCAGAAAGATAGTTCTTGAAAAGAAAGAAGATGAGCCTATTGAACAAGCAGAAAATGAACTTTCAACAGAAGAATCGTAAAAAAACACTCCCGATCCTTTCAATATTACTGATGACCGCTCTCATAGCGGGTTGTAATACTGGAGCATCAGAGAGCTCCACTTCGGATATTCCTGCTGTGGTAACGGAAAGTCCGTCACCAGCAGAGGAAGTGTCAGTCGAGGGAACAGATCCAACGACAGGCAATCTGAATGTAGTAGATGCTACTGATAAGGTTGTCAGTATTAATGAGGCACCTGTAACGGAAACGCCGTCTCCAGACCCCGTTGTGGAAGAAGAAAAGGAAGCAATCAAAAAGGATGGTAAGGTAGTCGTTGACATTATCATGTTCATGGGTCAGAGTAATATGTCTGGCTGTGGCGGAGATGCTTCACAGGCTCCGACAGTGAAACCTGGGGCAGGATATGATTTTCGTGCAATTTCTGATCCGACAAGACTGTATTCCATCGTAGAACCATTTGGTATCAATGAGAATCAGATCGGCGGCATTGTAGAATATCCAGGAGGTAAAAAGGGCTCACTGGTGTCCGCTTTTGCCAATACCTACTATCAAGAGACGGGGGTTCCGATGATTGCCGTATCTGCATCAGCAGGAGCGACTACAACTGAATTCTGGACTAGACAGGCAATCGTATATGATTTTGTGGAACGTCATCAGAGAGCTAAGATTTGGCTCGAGGGCAATGACTATTATGTCAGAAATCAGTTTGTAATCTGGTTGCAGGGCGAATCAGACGCAGATAAAGGAATTACGGCAGAACAGTATACAGAGAATATGGATAATATCATCCGTCCTCTGTTTATCAACGGTATCCAGAAGGTATTCATAATCAGACCGGGCAGGACAATTGATAAGGCAAATTATTTTGACAATGTGATCAAGGCTCAGACAGAAATGTGCCGGACGAGTGGTTATTATGCATTGGCCTCGACCATGATGTCAGGGTTCGGCACGACCTACATGGTAGATCAGTGGCACTATAATCAGACTGCCTTGAATATGCTAGGCGAAGATGCAGCAAAGAATGTTGCATACTACGCAAATAACCGCAAGGAGTCCTGTATGTATGATTATAAGTATCAGAACACCTATATTCCTGATGGATTTGATTATCCGGCAGATACAGTGGTACAACCGGTTAAGATAGAACCGTTCAAGGATTAACGGACAGGAGGATTGATATGAAAGATAAGATATTATTGTTTATACCGGGCTACAATTGCGAGAAACAGATTATACGTGCACTCGGACAGCTGGATCAAGAGACAATTCGATATTTTACGGAAATTATCATGGTCAATAACAGGAGTACTGATGGCACAGAGGAAGTCGTCAAGAGATTTATAGAGAAGCATCCCTATATCCCGATGAAACTACTTCGTAATCAGGAAAATTACGGTCTTGGTGGTTCTCATAAGGTGGCTTTTGCTTATGCAAAGGAACATGGATTTGATTATGTAACGGTACTTCATGGTGATGATCAAGGTACCTTATCAGATATACTGCCAGTATTTCGGAAAGGACTGCACAGAAAACATGACTGTATCTTAGGAGCCAGATTTATGAGAGGATCCCGTCTGATGGGGTACTCATTATTCAGAAGATTTGGAAATGTAGTTTATGATTTTTTATTTGCTGCGGTTGTAAAGCGAAAAATATATGATCTTGGGTCTGGTCTGAATGTATACAGTGTGAAGATGCTCGAGGATTCTTTTTATGAAAAGTTTCCAGACAATCTGATGTTCAACTACTGTATGATACTGGCGAGTCAGTATTATGCACATGATATTTGCTTTTATCCGATTTCTTGGAGAGAAGATGATCAGGTATCAAATGTTAAAATGATCAATCAGGCAGTTACGGTACTGAAAATGTTGTATGAATATTGGTATGATGCCAGATCGATTGAGCAGGATTATAGAGATAAGAAAATAGAGGAATATAAGGCTGAAGTGATTGTATGAAAGTAGCATATTTCTGGATGATGCCATTGTTTCTCATAGGATTTATAGTGGTACATCTGGCAAAAATGATGAGACTCTACCTGATTCTCATGGAACAGAAAATTGAATTTCGACGTTTTGTACTGACGTATTTGAAGACAACCTTTGTGAATCTTGTGATTCCTTTTAAACTGGGAGAAATCTACAGAATATTTTGTTTTTCCCGTGAAACAAAGGTATTTCAGATAGGTCTGTTCAGTGTAATTGTGGATCGTTTTTTTGATACAGTAGCGCTTCTTGTGCTTTTAATACCGTTTGAAGTACTGATTACAGGAGAGGTGACCTGGGTCACGGGAGTGCTGACGATTGCGGCGATTCTGGCAATATTTGTTTTTGTCGTATTTCCTGGTATTTATACATACCTGAATCGGTATATTATTATGAATAAAACCTCCGTGCGTTCTATGACAGCGCTTCGTGGGCTGGAGGTGACCAAAACATGGTATGATTATGTGAGAAATCTGATTTCAGGCAGATATGCTTTGATTATTTTATTGTCATGTGCAGCATGGATAGCCGAAACAGGTGTATTATGGTGTCTGTCAACCATGAGAAGTATGGCATTTGGAGCATCGGCATTTTCAGAGTATATTGCTGCTATTTTTATGTCGGGAAAATCACCAGTATTGACAGACTATATATGGATTAGTGCTACCATCATGGGTATGCTGACAGTTGCCGGATATGTGATTTATCTGGTTAGACACAGAGGTTCACAGAAACAGAAGAAACAGAAGTAAGGTGGTGCAGAACGTGAAAGATATCATTATCATTTATGATGACAGTCAAAAACCGAATCAGGATATCAGATGTATCACTGGTGAGAAGACGTTTGGAGATACAATCTTTAAAAGAGTAATGCTCAAGGAACGTATCGGTCAGGAGCTGGCACAGTTACCCAAGGTCAGGAAATTCATCATCACACACAAAGTCGATGAGATTAAGACTGCATTATTGGAATTGGATCCGAGTTTTAATAGATGTGTGATCATACATCTGTTTTCGGATTTTGGAATATGTGACCGTGATGCACTCCAGATCTTGTTTGAAAAAGCAGGTTATATCAATGAAAACTATATTGTGGAGTGCAGTAACAGACCTGCAATGGTTATGTTTCAAAATATGACAGAGTATTATGAGCTGATCGAAAGCGTTCCAGCCTTGGGGACAAATGAGTCGGTGAGAGCGGCTTTGGAAGCGTCTGGATATACCAAAATGACGACAGAGGCGTTTGTGGATCTTTCAGATATCCACTATTTCCGCCAGTTTATCACGGGTGGATTTGAAGCACGATTCTTTAATATGCTTGCAGGAGACGCATACACAGTTACCAAGCAGTCGATTAATAAGGAAAAGCTGAAAAAGGAATACGATTATTATCAATTCCTGCCAGATGATATGAAAATGTGGTATGTAAAACCGTTTCATTATGAGGAAAGTGAATCAAGTGCTTCCTATGTGATGGAACGATATCATATGACAGACATAGCAATTCGTTACGTGCATGGAGCAATCGGAGCAGAAGAATTCCGAGATATCATGGATAAAGTGTTTTATTATCTGAAGCATCGGGAGGAAAAGGAAGTATCCCATGAGGTCTATGAGAAAAATGCAGAACAGCTGTATGTAAAAAAGGTAGAAGAACGTATTGCAGATCTGAAACAATATCCGGAATTTGAGAGACTGGACCAGCTCGTGCGAATCGGAACAGAGTTTGATGGAATTGATGCTATCCTGATCTGGTATATGCAGATTTATCGAAAAATAACGGAAAAGAAGACATTCAGAGATGTGCTGGTAGTGGGACATGGCGATCTTTGCTTTTCCAACATTCTGTACAGTCAGGATGCCTCTTTATTGAAGCTGATCGATCCAAGGGGCGCATCCTGTGAAGAAGATCTGTATATGAATCCGTTTTATGATCTGGCAAAGCTGTCTCATTCCGTTTGCGGCTGCTATGATTATTTCAACAGTGATTTGTTTGAGATTTCACTAGAGGATGACATGTTTTTTAAACTGTCTGTCATGGGGGACACATATAAAGAGCAGTATTGTAAGATCTTCCAAGAGTATTTGCAGCAAAATCAGATTGACTATGCACTGATTCGTCTGTACGAGGCATCCTTGTTTCTGTCAATGCTGCCGCTTCATATTGACAGAGAGAAGAAGGTATTCGGATTTATTCTGAACGCAATACAAATATTAAAGGAGATAGAGAATTGAATGAATATGAGGGAATGAGCTTTATATTTGATGTGGACGGCACATTATGCCCGATCAAAAAGAAAGAAGAGACCTACGCTGACCTCGTTCCGTATGAAGCAATGGTTGCAAAATTGCGTGCTTATAAAGAAGGTGGGGCAAAAATCGTTTTATTTACCGCCCGTAATATGAACAGCTATAACGGCAATATCGGTTTGATCAATGCGAATACAGCAAAGGTCATGACAGCTTGGCTGGATCAATGGCAGATACCATATGATGAGATTATATATGGAAAGCCATGGCCAGGACATAAGGGATTTTACGTAGATGACCGGACGATACGACCAGATGAGTTTTTGAATAAAAGCGTTGAAGAGCTGGATGAACTATGCAGAAAGAGCAGGTGTGAATAAGTAGTGACAATCGTTATTACCATGGCAGGTCTGGGCTCCAGGTTCAGAAAAGCAGGCTATACCGTACCAAAATATATGATAGAGGCACGAGGCAAGACGTTGTTTGAATGGTCTATGGAAAGTCTGGCAGGATTTGCAGATGAAGACAATCTTTATGTTTTTATTGTCAGGAGAGAGGATCAGGCCTCTTCATTTATTTCAGATATGTGCGGCAAAATGGGAATTGTACATACGCGTATCATCGAAATTGATACACCAACCGATGGACAGGCAACAACGGCCATGCTGGCGAGCCATGACTGGGATGCGCAGTCTTCGTTATTAATCTATAATATAGATACCCATGTAGAAGCAGGAGAAATGAATGAAAATCAGATCATCGGAGATGGTTTCATTCCATGCTTTCATGCAGACGGAGAACACTGGAGCTTTGTGAAGCTCGATGCAGAGGGCAAAGCTATTGAGGTACGTGAGAAGCAGAGAATTTCCGATAACTGTACATTAGGAGCATACTATTTTAAAACATGCGCTTTGTATGAACAGTTGTATCGCGAGTATTATTCTATGAATCACAATCTTGAAAAAGGGGAGAAATATGTAGCACCGCTTTACAATTATTTAATTTCAAAAGGTGGAGAGGTTTTCATTACCATTGTAGATCAGGAAAAAGTCCATGTGCTTGGCACGCCGGAGGAGTTGCAGGTATTTATAGATGAAGAAAATTAGTGCCAGATTTAATAAACAGAATATAGATCGTGGAATCCGTTATCTGCAGCGCAATGGCATTTCAGAGACTTTTTATAAAGCAACTGAGCGATTATCCCGAGATGAGGACGAAGCTGGTTATGAAGCATGGCTTGAGACCCAGCTGCCAGATGCAGAGGAACTGGAGCGACAGAGAAATACAGTTTTTAAAAAGAGATACAAAATCAGCATTCTGGTTCCAGCATATGAAACGTCGCCAGTCTTTTTGAGAGAGATGATAGAATCGGTCATTGCACAGAGCTATACAGACTGGGAACTATGCATTGCAGATGGCAGCAGAAGTGATATTGTAAAAAACTGTGTGATGGATATGGTAGGACGTTATTGTGCAGAAATCGGCAGCTGTCGTATTAAGTATCAGAAGCTGGATAAGAATTATGGAATATCTGTTAATTCCAATAAGGCACTGGAGATGGCAAATGGCGATTATTTAGGACTGCTGGATCATGATGATCTGCTTGCCCCCAATGCACTTTTTGAAACAATCAGTATCCTGCAGACGGGTCTTTATGAGGAAGGCTGTATTTTGAATAACAGAATCAGCGCCGTCTATTCGGATGAAGATAAAGTGGACGGAGCAACAGGCCGTCATTTTGATTATCACAGGAAACCAGGATTTAATCTGGACTTGTTAAGGACCAATAATTATATCTGTCACTTTTTTGTGGTTAGCAGCAGTGCTGCAAAAAGAGCATGTGGATTCCGTACAGAGTATAATGGTGCACAGGATCATGACTTTATTTTGCGCTGCGTTGAGAAGGCAGCCAAAGAAAGTATTGTACACATTCCGAAGGTACTATATCATTGGCGCGCTCATGAGGATTCTACTGCTAATCATCCAGAAAGCAAGCTTTATGCTTATGATGCTGGAAAACGTGCGATAGAGGCACATCTGGAGCGCATGGACATCGAGGCTCAGGTACTTTACACACCACATCTGGGATTTTTTCGAATCAAATACGCGGTAGGTGAAGAGAGGGTTGCTGTTTTATCTGGGGAAATGTGGAATGAAATCAAGCAAGGCGGACTGGATCAGATTGAGGAAGAGTATATCATGATCATGAATAATAGTCTGCGTCCAGTGACACCAGGCTGGCAGAGAGAGCTGCTTGGTCATCTGATTCGTGCAGATGTCGGGGCTGTGGCAGGTAAAATATTGGACAGGACAGGACGTATAGAGAGTGCAGGCTATTCAAAAAATGAAGAGGGCAAACTGGTTGCTAACTTCAAGGGATTAGGCGGACATCATTCAGGCTATCTGCACAGAGCCAACTTGCAGCAGGAGGTAGACGGACTGCCGCTTGACTGTATGATGATTAAGAAGCGGGCGCTGGTCAATGGATCAGCAGGCATAGCAATGTCAAAGGATTATATTGCAGTATATGATCCGTATGCTGTATTCAGACGCAGATGATAAGATAACGATAGATATGATGGGAATTGAGACGATGGAAAACAAGAAGGTAACTGTAATCATACCAAATTATAACGGACAAACTTTTAATAAGAAGTGCCTGGAGGCTCTGCGCAGGCAGACCTGCAGAGATTTCAACATTGTGGTTGTAGACAACTGTTCCGAGGACGGCAGCGCAGACTTCATAGAGGAGCACTATCCAGAGGTCAGACTGATCCGTTTATCGCAGAATTTTGGGTTTTCCAGAGCTGTCAATGAAGGAATCAGGATAGCAGATACGGAATATATCATCCTGTTAAATAATGATACAGAAGCAACAGATACATTTGTGGAGAAGCTGCTGCAGGCCATTGAAGGAAAACTGGATGTGTTTTCAGTAGCAGCCAAGATGCTGCAAATGGCAGATCCTGAGAAGATAGATGGAGCGGGAGATCTCTACTGTGCATTCGGTTGGGCTTTTGCAATCGGGAAAGGTAGAAACAAAAAACGTTATAACAAACCATGCAATGTATTTTCAGCATGTGCAGGAGCTGCCATATACAGAAGAGCTGTATTTGAGGCAATCGGATATTTTGATGAGTTCCATTTTGCGTATCTGGAGGACGTAGATGTGGGCTATCGTGCAAGGATCATGGGCTATCGCAACGTCTATACACCAGACGCAGTTGTGTATCATTTTGGAAGTGGATTTTCTGGTTCTAGATATAATTCCTTCAAAATCCGTCTGGCGGCGAGAAATAGCTGGTATGTGATTTATAAAAACATGCCTTTTTGGCAGATTGTTATTAACCTTCCGTTTTTACTGTTTGGATTTGGCGTCAAGGCACTCTTTTTTGTCTGTAAGGGATATGGACGAGAATATCTGTCAGGCATGAAGAGGGGTTATTTAATGTGTACACAAGGAAAGAAATATCCCTACTCAAGCCGCCTTTTCAAGAATTATGTGAAAATACAGCTAGAGCTATGGGTCAATATATTTCGAAGAATTCTTGGATAAAGTTTATAAAAATTTTAGTTCTAAGAGTTGCCCTTTGACTTAAATTATTGTAATATAGAGCGATGGGCAGACATTGAAAAGGTGACCGTTTTGATAAAAGATAATCAGAGAATGCTTAACCGGTTACATGTAGTAATCGATGGAATCGTAACTGCTGCGTCTTATGTACTTGCATGGTTTTTTCAATTTGAAGTTCTTCACGGAGAGAAAGGACTTCTGGCAAGTACTTATTTTGGAGCACTTTATTTTATAATTCCTGGTTATTTGTTTCTATATCACCAGTTCGATCTGTACAGTTCCAAACGTGCATCGGGGCGTAAAAGAGAGTTATTTAATATTATAAAGGCCAATACATTGGGTCTGACGGTACTGATTGTGGTTTTATATGTGATCGGTCAGTCTCACTTTTCCCGATTTATGTTGTTTTATTTTTGGGTGTTCAATATTTTTGCAGAGACGCTTGTCCGCAATATCATCCGATATGTGCTGCGCTATATCAGACGGCGTGGCTTTAACCTGAAGCATGTATTGCTGGTCGGCTATTCTAAATCAGCAGAGGCATATATCAACAGGATCAGACTGAATCCGCAGTGGGGATATGTAGTTCGCGGCATTTTAGATGATCATATGGAAAGCGGTACGATGTATAAGGGAATCAAGGTACTTGGCCGCATTGACAACCTGTTTGTGATTTTGCCAGAGAATAAACTGGATGAGATAGCGATTACTCTGAGCCTGCAGGAGTACGGCAGACTGGAAGAGATCGTAGCTTTATGTGAGAAATCGGGCGTGCATACGAAATTCATACCAGATTATAACGGCGTAATTCCAAACAGACCGTATACAGAGGATATACAGGGTCTTCCAATCATCAACATCCGTCATGTGCCATTGAGCAATACTTGGAATATGCTGGCTAAGAGACTGGTAGACATTGTTGGTTCCATCTGTGGCATTATTTTATTGTCACCGATTATGCTGATTGCTGCATTAGCAATCAAGCTGTGCTCCAAGGGTCCGGTTATTTTCGCACAGGAACGTGTAGGACTACATAATAAGCCATATCAGATGTATAAATTTCGCACGATGTGTATGCAGAGTGAAGAAGATGAGGAAAAAGCATGGACAGTCAAGGGCGATTCGCGTGTGACTAAGATTGGCAGAATACTGCGCCGAACAAGCGTGGATGAACTGCCACAGCTGTTTAACATTTTATCGGGCAAGATGAGTCTGGTGGGACCGCGTCCTGAACGACCACTGTTTGTGGAAAAATTCAAAGAAGAGATACCGCGTTATATGGTAAAACATCAAGTTAGGCCAGGTCTTACTGGATGGGCACAGATCAATGGTCTGCGGGGAGATACGTCCATCGAGAAACGTATTGAGTATGATTTATATTATATAGAGAACTGGACAATGGGATTTGATATTAGGATTATATTTTTGACAGTATTCCGGGGATTTATGAACGAGAATGCATATTAGAGGGAATCAGATTAGATTGAACTAGAAAGGGATTTAAAATGTCAGATTACAGGAGAGAACCAAATGATAGAGGAGAACAACCAAGGCGCAGAACCAATGGGGGCAGTTCCGGTAAAAGACAAGCAAAGGCAAAAGCAAAAAGAAAGAAGAGAATTCTCCTTTTTGTACTTGAGTTTTTAGTACTTGCGATTATGATTGGTGTACTTGTGGTCGTCCAGAAGATGGACAAGATCGAAAAAGTAGAAATCAAGGAAGCTGATATTACCATCAATGAAGAAATCGCTGAAAAGGAAACACTGAAGGGATATAAAAATATAGCGTTGTTTGGCGTGGATGTTAGTGAAAATCACAATCTGGGCAAGGGTGCCAGAACCGATACCATTATGATTTTGAGCTTAAATGAAAGTACAGGCGATGCAAGACTTGCGTCTGTATACAGAGATACTTATCTAAATGTAGGAAATGACTCTTATAATAAAGCCAATTTCGCCTATAGTAAGGGTGGTCCAGAGCAGGCACTGAATATGCTAAACATGAATCTGGATCTGAATATTACGGATTATGTGACAATTGACTTCAGAGCTTTGACGGATACCATCAATGCGCTTGGCGGTATTGAAATCGATGTTCAGGAAGAGGAAATCATCCATTTAAATAACTACCAGATCGGAACGCAGGAAGTAACAGGCGGAGAAATCGTGGAAGTAACAAAAACGGGTCTGCAGACACTGAACGGATTACAGGCAACATCCTACTGCCGTATCCGATATACAGCAGGTGATGATTTCAAACGTACAGAACGTCAAAGAGATGTGCTGATGAAGGTAGCTGAGAAAGCAAAGAAATCTGATATCGGAACAATTAATCAGATTATAAACGATGTATTTCCAAAGATTTCAACAAGCTTTACAAACACAGAGATGCTTGGTTATGCAGCGGACTTTATGAAATACAACCTGGTTGATACAGTTGGCTTCCCTGTAGCAAAAGAAACTGGAACCATTGGTAAAAAGGGCAGCTGTGTTGTACCGACAGATTTGAAGGAAAATGTCATGGTACTGCATGGATTCCTGTTTAACATTGATCCTATGACCTATGAACCTTCCGATGAGGTTGTACAGATCAGTGAACAAATTAAGAATGATACAGCCTCCTATATCAAGTGATATAGAAGCAGACAGAACGGGTGATAGAGATTGAAGATAGATGTATGTATACCGACATATAAGCCGGATCAGAGATTTCTCGTACTACTTGATCGGCTGGCGGCACAGAGTATACCTGTTCAAAAGGTGATACTTTATAATACAGAAGAGAAGTATTTTGAGGGCTTGGTCATGGGAACAAATTTCTATGACCGGTATAAGAATGTGGAAGTGCATCATATTTCCAGACATGAGTTTGATCATGGACACACGAGAAATGAGCTGTGGCAGCACTCAGAAGCAGATATTGTAGTATTTATGACGCAGGATGCAATACCTGCGGATGAATATTTGCTGGAACATCTGATATGCCCTTTGACGGAGGGGACTGCAGAGCTATCATATGCCAGACAGCTGGCAGCAGAGGATGCTGGAGCATCAGAACAGTTTACGCGAAGCTTTAATTATCCTCCAGAGAGCAGAATCAAGAGCATTCAGGACATGGAAACACTTGGAATCAAAACGTTCTTTTGCTCGAATGTCTGTGCTGCTTATAAGCGAGAGACTTTGGAGCAGTATCATGGTTTTGTAAATCATACGATTTTTAATGAGGATATGATTTTTGCATCAGGAGTGATTAGAAATGGTGGAAGGATTGCTTACACAGCCGATGCTCGGGTAGTGCATTCTCATCATTATACAAATCAGCAGCAATTCAGAAGGAACTTTGATTTAGCGGTATCACAGGCCAAACACCCGGATGTGTTTAAAGGTATTTCCTCCGAATCGGAGGGAATCAGGTATGTGAGAGCCGCTTATACGTATTTTAAGGAGCATCATTGCCGTATGGAAATAGTTCCGTTTGTTGTTGCATGCGGATACCGGTATATGGGATATAGAAAAGGGAAAAAATATCACAAATTACCCGATAAAGTGATTATGAAATGTACTATGAACAAAGAATACTGGAGATATTCGGTATGATACAGGAGGAATCAATATGTGTGGAATAGTAGGATATATAGGAAACAGCCAGGCAGCCCCCAAATTGCTCGATGGTTTGTCCAAGTTGGAATACAGAGGTTATGATTCAGCTGGAATTGCCGTTTACGACGGCGAAGAGATTAAGATGGTTAAGGCTATGGGTCGCCTAAAGGTATTGGAGGAACTGACACATGGCGGAGCAACACTGTCGGGAACAGTTGGAATCGGTCATACACGCTGGGCAACACATGGACAGCCGTCAGATATCAACTCTCATCCACATTTTAATACCGCTGGTACGATTGCAGTTGTGCATAACGGAATCATAGAGAATTATCTTGCTCTTAAGGATAAGCTGCTTAGAAAAGGTTATTTATTTCAGTCGGAAACAGACACTGAGGTAATAGCGCATCTGATTGATTATTACTATAAGGGGAATCCTCTGGAGGCTATCACGAAGGTTATGCATCGTGTGGAGGGCTCTTACGCGCTGGGCATCCTTTTTTCAGAGCATCCAGATCAGATTTTTGCTGTCAGAAAGGACAGCCCTTTGATCGTAGGCAAGAGTGAGGACGGTTGTTATATTGCGTCAGATGTTCCGGCAGTATTAAAGTATACAAGAGATGTATATTTTATCAACAATCAGGAGGTAGTCAGATTACGTGCAGATCATATGCATTTCTATTCTGTAGATGAAGAAGAAATCCAGAAGGAATCTGTCAGAATCGATTGGGATGCGGATGCTGCTGAAAAAGGCGGTTATGAGCATTTCATGCTGAAGGAGATGTACGAGCAGCCTAAGACCATCAGAGATACCTTTAGTCCACGTATTAAGGACGGGAAAATCGTGATCGAGGAACTGGCTATGACGGATGAGGATATCCGTTCAATCAAAAAAATGCATATTGTGGCATGCGGTTCTGCTTATCACGCTGGTGTTGTAGGAAAGTATGTGATAGAAGGAATGGCAAGGATACCAGTCGAGGTGGATCTGGCATCGGAATTCAGATATCGGAATCCGATTCTGGACGAGGGTTCCATGGTGGTTGTCATCAGCCAGTCAGGTGAAACAGCAGATACACTGGCGGCTTTACGGCAGGCTCAAAAGGAAGGCTGCAAGGTGCTGGGCATCGTGAATGTAGTCGGTTCCTCTATTGCAAGAGAAGCAGACAATGTTATGTACACATGGGCAGGGCCAGAGATTGCCGTTGCAACGACTAAGGCATATTCAGCACAGCTGATAGCCTTGTATTTGTTATCCATGAAATTTGCACAGGTCAGAGAAAAGATTAATCAGGATCAATATCGCGATATGCTGCATCATCTGGAGAAACTTCCAGAGCAGATCGAGCTACTGCTTGCAAATAAAGGACGCATTCAAAGATTTGCAAATCGTTATGTAGGTGCAAAGGACATTTTCTTTATCGGAAGAGGCATTGATTATGCCATTTCCTTGGAGGCCTCCCTAAAACTGAAGGAGATTTCTTATATTCATTCCGAGGCATATGCTGCTGGTGAACTGAAGCATGGTACCATTTCATTGATCGAAGAGGGAACACTTGTGGCAGCGGTGCTGACACAGGAGGATTTATATAAAAAGACGATCAGCAATATGATCGAGGTCAAGAGCCGTGGGGCATTTCTGCTTGCGGTCACAAACGAAGGACATACAGATATAGAAGAAACTGCCGACTATGTCATCTATATACCACAGACAAATCCGTACTTTGTCACATCACTGGCAGTGATACCGCTACAGTTATTTGCATATTATGTATCCGTAGGAAAGGGCTGCGATGTAGATAAGCCCAGAAATCTGGCAAAATCTGTAACGGTAGAATAATTACTTTATACATGATTGTTCAAACTTTTTTAAATGTTAAAACACAATTAAAACACACATGATTTGTAAGATATATTTGCAGGGGTTAGTAACCCATGCATCTATTAATCATCAGATTACTTACGGAAGGAGTTGTTCAACATGTATGAAGAGAACCAGAATATGAATTACAACAATACTCACACAGGAAGCAATGCTTATTCAGGCGGATATTCCTCGTATGAAATATCACCGAATAAGCCAAAGGAGCCAGAAAAGAAGAAATCATCCGGATTTTTTCGGAAAGCTCTCATCTCCACGGCTCTGGGACTGATTTTCGGCGGATTCGGAGCACTTGGATTTTTTGCAGTGAATCTTGCAACAGGAACGCTGTCAGGAGAAGCTAGTAAGGAGGCTGCCTTGGCACAGGAAACAGTCACAACACAGAGCACGGCAGCTGATCATAGCAGTGATAGTGAGGTGGCAAATACACTCGAGCAGGAAGTGACTGTGGAAGCAATGGATGTGACTGATGTGGCAAGTGCAGTGATGCCTTCGGTTGTATCAATCGTCAATCAGTCTACACAAGAAGCTATGACGATCTTCGGACAGGTGCAGGAATTTGAAACAGAATCTAGCGGTTCTGGTATTATCGTAGGAGAGAGTGACTCAGAGATCCTGATTGCAACGAATAATCATGTGGCTGATTCCGCAGATACACTGTCTATACAGTTTATAGACGGAACAACAGCAGAGGCGAAGCTCAAGGGATCAGATACGGACATTGATCTTGCAGTGGTAGCAGTATCATTAGATAATATCAGTGAAGAAACAAAGGATGCCATCAGAGTGGCAACGCTTGGAGATTCTGCAGCACTGGAGGTAGGCGAACCTGCAATTGCAATTGGGAATGCACTTGGTTACGGACAGTCAGTTACAACGGGTGTCATCAGTGCTTTAGACAGAGAAATCACCATTGACGATATTACAAGAAATCTGATTCAGACAGATGCAGCCATTAATCCAGGCAATTCAGGCGGTGCATTATTGAACATGAATGGAGAGGTCATCGGTATCAATTCGGCAAAATTTTCATCTAGCATGGTAGAAGGTATGGGATATGCCATTCCAATTTCAGATGCAAAGCCAATCATTGATGATCTGATGAATCGTACAGCCAGAGAGAAAGTCAACCTTGGGGACAAATCATACCTTGGTATATCAGGTGTGGATGTCACAGAACAGGTCTCACAGACATATGCAATGCCGATAGGTATCTATGTCGCACAGGCACTCGAAGGTACTGCAGCAGAAGCAGCAGGACTGCAAAAGGGCGATATCATTACAAAGTTTGACGGAGAAAAGGTAACTTCAATGACGGATCTTCAGGATATATTGAATTACTATCCGGCTGGAACTACGGTGGATATCGTGATTCAGAGGGCAGACGGGGACGGATATAAAGAACAGACCGTTAGCGTTACATTAGGGAGTAAGGTAGCACAGTATTAGGAGGAAATATATGTCAAAAGACACAGACAACAATGATATCGTAGAGGATCATCAGACAAAGGATAATGAATACGAGGATATCTGCTATCTATGTCATCGTACGGAGAGAACGACAGGCAAGATGTTTAAATTGCCAAACGGGATCTCTATATGTTCAGATTGTATGCATAAAACAATGGATACGATGAGCCAGATGGATTATCAGAATATTCTGAAGGACATCAGTATCAATCAGCAGCCTTTGCAGACACCACAGGAAAAAACTGATGCAGAGGAGGAAAAACCTGCAGAAGAAACAAAGGGAAAAGAACAAGACAATATAAACTTTAATCGGATTCCGAATATCAGCTTTCTGAATTTATCAGATTTGCAGAATATGATGGGCAATCCCAACAAGCAAAAGATCAAGAAAAAGAAGGAACAGGCTGAGGGCGAAAAGACTGAACCAGTCATTGATATCAAAAATATTGTTCAGCCGCATAAGATTAAGGAGCATCTTGACGAGTATATCATCGGACAGGAATATGCCAAGAAAGTCATATCAGTTGCTATATATAACCATTATAAGCGTGTGGCTTCCGAGACATTAAAGGACTTTCCTTTTGAGGAAAGGCTACAGGATGTAGAGATTCAAAAATCAAATATGCTGATGATCGGACCGACTGGCTGCGGCAAGACCTATCTTGTCAAAACACTTGCAAAGCTGTTAGATGTACCGTTAGCCATTGCGGATGCGACTTCTTTGACAGAGGCAGGCTATATCGGGGATGATATTGAAAGTGTACTGTCAAAACTGCTGACGGCCGCTGATAATGATGTGGATAGAGCAGAACAGGGTATTATTTTCATCGATGAGATCGATAAACTAGCTAAGAAAAAGGATACTCATTCACGGGATGTCAGCGGTGAGAGTGTACAGCAGGGTCTGCTGAAACTATTGGAGGGCAGTGAAGTAGAAGTACCTGTGGGTGCAAGTTCTAAAAATGCTATGGTGCCTACGACAACGATTGATACAAAAAACATCTTATTTATCTGTGGAGGAGCATTTCCAGATTTGGATGAAGTGATCAAGCAGAGACTGCGCAAGAAAACCTCCATCGGATTTGATGCAGAGTTAAAAGATTCTCTGGATAAGAAAAAGGATATATTAAAAGAGGTAACGGTTGACGATATCAAGAAGTTTGGTATGATTCCAGAGTTTGTCGGTCGTCTGCCAGTGCTTTTCACGCTGGAAGGACTCACCAAGGATATGCTGGTAGAAATTTTGCGTGAACCAAAGGACGCCATTTTGAAACAGTATCAGAAGCTTCTCGCCATGGATGAAGTACAACTGGAATTCGAGGATGAGGCACTGGAAGCGATTGCTGAGAAGGCTGTGGAGAAGGAAACTGGAGCCAGAGCACTCAGGGCGATTATAGAGCAGTTTATGCTGGACATCATGTATGAAATTCCGAAGGATGACAGCATCGGTCGTGTGACCATTACAAGGGATTACATCATGGGTACAGGTGGACCAGTCATAGATCTTCGTGGTGGAAATATGAGTTTTCATGAAAGAGATGCCTTGAAAGCCATCCCACAGAGTGCAGGAATGTAACAAATAATCTGTCAATTCGTGAGATTTTGGTTTATTTTAATTGAAAAGCATGGGGTTTACTGTTATAATTATTTTGTAACGTCAACATAATGTAAAGGAGGGAACGATATAAGAAGTTTTACCGAATTTGATTTACAGTATGCACACAGATTCTTTGGATTCCAAGGAGAAGCGCAGTATTTACATGGACATACAGGTATCTTGACACTTGAGGTAGAAGATACAGTTAGTCCAGGAGTGAACATGGTTTATCCTTGTAATGAAATCCAAAAAGTAGCTTGGGATGTTTTGAAAAACTTTGACCATGCTTTGGTTTTAAGAGAGGATGACCCCTTACTTCCAGCAATATTAGATGTATATGAGAAGCAGGGCATTAAGAATGGATCACCTCAGAATAAAATGAAGGGTGAAGCATTTAAGACAGAACTTGCAACAGCATATCCAGACTGTCGATTAGTTGTTACAAAAGAGACAATGACGGTAGAAGGCATGATCAAGATTGTTTATGATCTTCTTAAGGACAAACTGAACATTGTTAAGATTACATTTACTAGTGGTGTGAATGGTGCGATAGAGGAATACGAGGCTCAAGGAACAAAGGACCGCTGTCCATTATGTGGTGTTGAATTAGATGAAAGTGGCACATGTCCTAAGTGTGGATATAAGAAATAGTCTATAAAAAGATATTCTTATTGTACAAAATGAAATTCGGCTGATGATTATTTTTTGATATCAGCCGAATTTTTTTTGCCCAGACTGATCAGAATAGAACCGATGAAAATAAAGAGATCGGCGATATTGAAAATAATATTGCGCAGCTTCTTCCATTTCACATTGAAGCTGAAGTAATCTACAACATAATTACGAAATACCCTGTCATAGGTATTACTGAGAGCGCCGCCAAGGATAAATGCCAGTCCGGTTTTCTGCCATGCGGTCGTGCGCCGTTTATAATTTCCGAAGCAGGAAATAAGAATAGCAACAGCTGCAATCACAGTCATTCCGACTGAAATATTACGTACAAGCTTTGTATGCTGCGCCAAAGCGTTGAGTGTGATTCCCTTGTTATGATGCTTTCTGAGGATGATCCTATTTTTTAGGATATAATCCTCCTGCTCTATCGTACGATGACGTTCTATATAGTATTTGATTCCGAGATCCGTCAGTAGGATGCTGAGTACAATTCCGATATAAATCATAGCCCCTCCTTGTATGAAGACAGGGTTGATAAACTGATACAATCTTTATTCTGACGTATTCAGATCCAATCGTCAAGCAAGATCAAAAAAAAAGAAAATAAAAAGGAAAATAAAAAGGAAAATAAGGGTCAAAAATCTTTCTGAAAATATGCTTGACACTATGAAGAAAAGATTATATAATTCAATTCATAATATTCATATTGAAATAGTAGGAATTAAAAAGACGCAGATAATTGGAGGAAAATGAGATGAGTAAAATCAGAAAAACAGCAACAGAACTAATTGGAGGGACTCCTTTACTGGAGTTATCTAATTATGAGAAGAAGTATGATCTGCAGGCAACAATTGCAGCGAAGCTCGAGTATCTGAATCCAGCAGGCTCCGTGAAGGATCGAATCGGACTGGCAATGATTGAAGATGCAGAGAAGAAAGGGCTGCTGAAGGAAGGGGCTACGATTATCGAACCGACATCAGGAAATACAGGTATCGGAATCGCATCTGTAGCAGCGGCAAAAGGCTATCAAGCTATTATGACAATGCCGGAGACGATGAGTGTGGAAAGAAGGAATCTGTTAAAGGCGTATGGTGCCAAAGTGGTTTTGACAGATGGTGCACAAGGAATGAAAGGCGCAATTGCAAGGGCTGAAGAGCTACAGAAGGAGACACCCAATTCCATTATTCTTGGACAGTTCACCAATCAGGCAAATCCAGAAGTACATGAAAGAACAACAGGACCAGAAATCTGGAATGATACTGATGGCAAGGTAGATATTTTTGTAGCGGGAGTTGGTACCGGCGGTACTTTGACGGGAGTTGGAAGATATCTGAGGGCACAGAATTCTGATGTGAAGATCGTAGCTGTAGAACCAGCAGACTCTCCAGTGCTCTCCAAAGGAACAGCGGGGCCTCATAAGATTCAGGGAATCGGTGCAGGATTTGTACCAGAGACATTAGACACAAAGATCTATCATGAAGTGATCACAGTCGAAAACGAGGATGCATTTGCGACAGGTAAGGAAATTGCAGTGACAGAGGGTGTATTGGTTGGTATTTCATCAGGAGCGGTCATTTGGGCTGCAAAAGAGCTTGCAAAGAGACCTGAGAATAAAGGCAAGCTAATCGTTGCATTGCTTCCAGACACAGGGGATCGTTATTTATCGACTCCAATGTTTACAGAGGACTGATGAATGTGGTACTATTTAATCTGAGTGGTAGGTATCAACCGAAAGATTTGCTATAGCCTTTAACTATAGATAGTGATAGAAATGTGGTCATTTACAATAGCAGGTATATTCGATAAAATAGACTCATCAGAGATGAGACTTTGATTAGGAACAGCATGAGGCTAAGGAGCAGTTCATGGGAAAAATGATAGAAATCAAGAATCTGGAGAAATCTTTTGCAGGAAAAGAAAATACAGTTGAAGCGCTGAAAGGAATCAACCTGGAAATTATGAAGGGAGATATTTTCGGAATCATCGGTATGAGTGGTGCGGGTAAGAGTACGTTAGTGCGCTGCTTGAATTTTCTGGAACGTCCAACCAAAGGTACTGTCGTAATTGAAGGCAGGGATTTGTCGACATTGAATGATGCAGAACTCCGCGGACTGCGTCAGGAAGTCGCAATGATTTTTCAACATTTTAATTTGCTGATGCAGAGGAATGTCATTGATAATATCTGTTTTCCATTAGAAATTGCAGGAATGAAAAAGAAAGAAGCTAGGGAAAAGGCAAAGCAGCTGCTGCAGACAGTTGGCCTCACGGAGAAGGCGAAGGCTTATCCGACACAGCTGTCCGGAGGTCAGAAGCAGAGAGTGGCTATTGCAAGAGCACTTGCAACACAGCCAAAGATATTACTCTGTGACGAAGCGACGAGTGCACTCGATCCGCAGACCACCAAATCTATCCTGAAGCTACTGCAGGAGATTAACAGTGAATATGGAATCACCATCGTGATCATTACACACGAGATGAAGGTCGTAGAAGAGATTTGTTCACATGTTGCCATTATTGATGATGGTAATCTGGCAGAGGCAGGAACGGTAGAGGATATTTTTACAAGACCACAAAGTCAGGCGGCAAAGAAGTTATTTTATCAGTCTGAACATAAATTATCCATTATGGAGGGAAAGAGATGTATCCGTATTGTATTTCAGGAGAACTCTTCTTTTGAGCCAGTTATTGCCAACATGGTGTTGGAGTGTAAAGCACCAGTCAATATATTGCTGGCAGACACAAAAGACATCGGTGGGATAGCGCATGGACAGATGATCTTACAGTTGCCTGAGGATGAACTCATAGCAAACCAGATGATCGCATTTCTGCAGGGAAGAAAATTGATTGTAGAGGAGCTGAAAGATTATGTGGGATAGTACAACGATGATGATGCTGATAGAAGGCGTCGGAGCGACCTTATATATGACCATTACATCTACTTTGATGGCATATATATTTGGTCTCCCGCTTGGGATTATACTGGTTTTGACTAGAAAAGACGGTCTGCGTCCTCATCTAGTTGTAAATAAAATTCTGGATATAATCGTGAATATACTGCGTTCCGTTCCGTTTCTGATCCTGCTGATCACAGTCATCCCATTGACGATTGCTATCGTAGGCAGGAGTTATGGCTCCACAGCAACGATTGTTCCATTAACGATTGCAGCGACACCCTTTATTGCACGTATGGTAGAATCATCATTATTAGAGGTGGATCCTGGCGTGATTGAAGCAGCACAGAGTATGGGTGCATCTACATGGACAATCGTATGGAAGGTATTGATTGCGGAAGCGAAAAATTCTCTGATTGTAGGAAGTACAATTGCAATCGGAACGATTCTTGGTTATAGTGCGATGGCAGGAGTTGTCGGCGGTGGTGGACTTGGTGATATTGCCATCCGCTATGGTTATTACAGATACCAGACAGACATTATGCTGGTGACGGTTATATTGCTCGTAGTGCTAGTACAGATTTTACAGATGATAGGTATGCGTATTTCAAAAAAAACAGATAAACGTATCGTATAGAGGAGGAATAACATTATGAAAAAAATATTAGTAACGGCAGCAGCACTGCTTGTAGCAGTGGGAACACTGACAGGATGCGGAGATAAAAAGGCAAGTGAGGAAAAAGTGATTAAGGTGGCAGCATCTGCAACGCCTCACGCGGAAATCCTCGAGCAGGTTAAGGATTCACTGGCAGCTGAGGGCTGGACACTTGAAGTCACAGTGTTTGATGATTATGTACAGCCCAATATGGTAGTGGACAGTGGTGACTTTGATGCAAATTATTTCCAGCATCAGCCATATCTGGATGACTTTAATGAAGAGAATCAAACAAAGCTAGTAACTGTGGCAAAGATACATTATGAGCCGTTTGGAATCTACCCAGGTACATCATCAGATTTGTCAGCAATTGCAGATGGAGCAAAGATTGCAGTACCGAATGATACAACAAATGAAGCCAGAGCATTGCTTCTTCTGGCAGATAATGGTCTGATCAGTGTAGATGAAAATGCAGGACTGACTGCAACGATTAATGATATCACAGATAATCCAAAGAATCTGGAAATTATTGAATTAGAAGCAGCTCAGGTATCCAGAGTCATTAAAGAAGTAGATTTTGTAGTACTGAATGGTAACTATGCTATGGAAGCAGGATTAAGTGTTGCGAAGGATGCGATTGCGGCAGAGTCAAGCGAGTCAACTGCAGCCCAGACCTATGCCAACATCCTAGTAGTGAAGGAAGGTAATGAGAAGGCTGATGGTATCCAGGCATTGGTGAAAGCATTACAGTCAGATGTGGTAAAAGACTATATCAACAATACTTATGACGGAGCAGTTGTACCTATTTTTTAAATCACCGGAGGTGAGTTTATGAAGATTTCCACGAAGGGCAGGTATGCGGTTCGTGTGATGTTAGATCTAGCTGTACACAATACAGGTGAATACATCAAGGTCAAAAACATTGCAGAACGTCAGGAAATCTCTGAAAAATATCTGGAACAGATTATTGCAGTACTGAATAAAGCCGGCTATGTGCGCAGTGTCAGAGGCGCACAAGGCGGCTACCGTCTGTCTAAGGATCCCTCTGAATATACGGTTGGAATGATCTTACGTTTGACGGAGGGCAATCTGGCTCCAGTAGCCTGTCTGGCTACAAAAGAGAATGAATGTGAACGCTGTGATACATGTGAAACCATAGCTGTGTGGAAGCAGCTGCAGGATGCAATCAATAGCGTGGTGGACAATGTAACCATTGCAGACCTGCTGGAGAGACAACAAGAGAGGTTAGGAAGTTCCTATGTTATTTAATTCTGTGGCATTTGCATTTTTTATGCCAATTGTATTTCTAATATACTGGGCAATGCCTCACCGATACAGATGGATGGCGCTGCTTGCCGCAAACTGCTGGTTCTATATGAGCTGGGAGCCAAAGTATATGATTGTGATACTACTGACAACCGTAGTATCTTATTTCAGCGCAATAGTGATTGAAAGGACAGAAAATACCAGACGTAAGAAATGGGTTCTGGTTCTTGGTATTTTGGTGACACTTTCATTTTTACTTGTTTTTAAATATACGGATTTCGCATTAAATTCTGTATGGAAAGTATTACAGCTATTTGCTGTACAGATTCAGAAGACGACGTTAAACCTAGTCATGCCAATCGGCATATCGTTCTATACTTTCCAGATGGTAGGCTATATTGCAGATGTGTATACAGGGAAGAGCAAGGCAGAACATCATTTTGGGCATTACGCATTGTTTGTTACTTTCTTTCCAAATATTTTATCTGGTCCGATTGAGCGTGCGTCAAATATGCTGCCTCAGTTTCAGGAAGAAAAGAAATTTCATTATGACGATGCAGCGTATGGCATGCGTTTGATTCTGCTTGGATTTCTCAAGAAACTGGTCATAGCGGATTCCATGTCCAGATATGTAGACAATGTATTTAATCATACAGAGGGTGCTTCGGGTTTGGCATTTGTTATCGCTATCATACTGTTTACCTTTCAGATTTACTGCGACTTCTCTGGATATTCCGATATTGCGATTGGTGTTGCCAGACTCTTGGGGATTCGTCTGATGGACAACTTCAAGCAGCCGTATTATGCAGCCTCTGTCAGAGAATTTTGGCAGAGATGGCACACATCTTTATCTACATGGTTCAGAGATTATATTTATATTCCGTTAGGTGGAAATCGTGTATCCAAGGCTCGAAAAAACTTAAATTTACTTTTAACATTTCTGATAAGTGGACTCTGGCATGGCGCAAACTGGACCTTTGTTCTATGGGGTGGCATACATGGTCTTTACCAGATTATTGAGAATACTATAAAATCTGCATGGAAGAAGCTAAAGCCGACAGCTGCAGCTTCTGCTACAACAGTGCAAGGTCGCTCAAAGTTAGTGCAGATCGGACAGACACTCCTGACCTTCTGTCTCGTAGCCTATGCATGGATGTTCTTCCGGGCAAATTCAATAACGGATGCTATATATATAACAACCCATTTGTTTCAAGGCTATGATCTCACACAGGCGCTCCTAGATGCCGGCATGAGTTATATATCCGTCTTAAAAACCTTACTCGCGATCTTGGCCCTCATGCTCTACGATTACTTCAGCTTGAAACACAATCTACTCGTAGAAATAGAAAAATTAAAATTGCCCATCAGGTGGCTAATCTATATCATTGTAGCCGTACTGATTATTGTATTAAGCCTTCATAACGGAGTAAAACAGGAGTTTATTTATTTTAAGTTTTAGTTAACCAGCCTACGAATTCATTCTCCAGAAAGGATTCCCATGAAACGATTTTTAGTTAAGGTTATCGTCTTTATCTTAATATTAGCCACAATCTTCCTTCCGGTAACCATCATTGTAGATCCCTACAATGTATTTCACTATGCCGCGCCACGGAACAATGGCGTAGAACCCAATAAGAATTTTATCAAGACCAAGTTCATCTTAAATCACAAGGATGAGTATGACTCTCTTGTATTCGGCTCCTCTCGTGCAGGCTTTTTTGACGTAGATATGCTTCCTGATGGAACCTACTACAATATGGCCAGTTCTGAAGCACTGCCGGCAGAACATGTCCGTACCTTAAAGATTATGATCAAGAATGGATTTGTTCCGAAGAATGTTGTAGTGCTTGTAGATGATATTTCCTGTTTTGTAGATCCAGCATCACATGAAAGTATTTTATATCGTGTTCCATATCCAGAGGATGATCTATTTTCGCAGATTTCATTTTATATACGTTATTGCGATTTGCTGACAACATTTGAGGCATTGGATGTAATCAATACACATCAAGATACAGATCCTGAATATACAAAACGGTTTCAGACAACGGGAACTGAAAATCTGAACATTGCTCCAGAATTTGATGGTACGATGAACGGGACTCCCGCAGTCGGATACTGGGCTGATTACTATAGTCTTAGAACCGAAGAAGCCATTGCGGATATGCGAGAATTAATAGACTTGTGTAAGGAAAACAACATTCAGTTGAAGATCCTGACCAATCCACTATACTATCTGACGTATGAAAAGGCTGTGGAGAATGGCTATTTGGAATTTCTTGAGGAGTTGTCCAAGATCACCGACTTCTATAATTTCAGTAGTATCAGTTCTGTTACAACGACAAATGGCTGTTTTTATGAGACCAGTCATTTTACACCACAGGTTAGTATCTGGATGATTGGTGCTGTTTATGAGGACAATATTGATAAACCAGTGAAGGATCAGGGATTTGGAGTTCATGTGACAAAAGAGAATCGGGAGGAGTTCCTGCAGTTTCTGCATAATCAAGCGGCGGAGAATGGGATTACGCCTTTCGGGGAGGCAGAATGAGAAGAAAAGAATCCATTTACCTGATACCGATACCGTTTTTGCTCAGTTTATTGATACAGGTTGCAGTAGCAGCGATGATGAATATGTTGCATATGTCTGATTGGTTCAGTGATGCGGCAACATACGGTGCATTTTTAAGGCTGGTGATTGGTTTATTGAGTGTGATCATTTTTGGATGCTGGTATTGTTATGCATTTGGAAGAAATCGCAGAATATCATATAAACGGATTTTTACGTTCCATAATATCTTTTTATTATTAGCCATAGCCATCTGCGGACAGGTAACCATTAGTATTCTGCTGACGATGGTTCTTCCGTTGATTGTGGGAGCCACAGAGCACTATCAGGCAACAGTGGGAACACTCTTTGAGACGTCTCCGCTGACACTTCTGTATGTAGTACTTCTATCACCTCTGGGAGAGGAGTTGATCTTCCGAGGGTTGACGCTACAGTTCGGAAGACGTGCGATGCCCGCTTTATTTGCAAACATGATACAAGCAGTTCTTTTTGGACTGTATCACTGGAATCTGGTGCAGGGAATCTATGCATTTGTAATGGGATTTGTGTTTGGAGTAGTTGTGATCAAGCTGGGTTCTTTATGGACGGCGATTATCATGCATGTTGTGTTGAATGCAGTCGGGCTGTGGATGAATGCTTATCTGAATCTTGATTTCTCAGCTTTGGTTGGAATCGTCATTTTTCTGTTCAGTTTGGCTATTGTTGCGTTGTCTCTTTATTTATTACCGACACTGAAGCCAGAAGTCATTGAGTGATTCATATAATTCATATAGAGGCTGACCAGGTCAAGATCTGAATTGGCATAGAGCATGCGGGCACCTACGGCATCTTCGATTTCATTGAAGATAGGGTGTCCTTTATCATATATAAAATCAATTCCAATACAGTCAAAAGGTAGTAAAGGAATGATGCGTTGGACAAGTTGTTCTTCCTCACCGGTTAATATATGAAGAGAGGCTCTGTGTCCGAGAGAATAGTTGCTGCGGATATCGATATGGCTGAATTCCTGTATAGAGGAAGCGCGATTGCTTTCTCCAGTTGGATTAAAATGCTGCAGGAGGGAATCATCATATGCTGAGCGCATGACAGATGCAACGATCTTTCCACCAAGTATATAGACCCGCAGATCCTTCCCTATGTCGGAAGCACATTGTTGCAGCACATATCCTGGATGTTCTGCGTATGATGCAGTGATGTTCCGAATGTGTTCTGCCAGCTCTGTCTTGCTACGAACAAGAGTCACCAGATTCCCACCGTGCCCATAGCTTGGTTTTACCACAAAAGGGAAATCCCAATCTGCAGCATCCTTGATATTGTATACAGTATTCATAAAGGGAATGCCCTTTTCCTTTATGAATTCATAGGTTTTCTGTTTATCATTGCATATATCCGTAACAATAGCAGGATTAAAGACACGAACGCCCTGATTTTCCAGCCATTTTGCCAGTATTGTGCTGCGAGAACGGTTGATTACAAAATCCGGGAGGATTAAGGAGTCTGATGTCAACAGGGAGGAAGTTGTGATTGGTGCTTGATATAGATCGAAACCAAGAGCATGCAAGCTGTCTTGTACATAAATAAGCTGCAGATCCACTTGATGACGAGCTGCTGATATGGTAAACATTCTGATGTAATTCTGATTTTTTAAAGCATCTGCTTCCTTATATACAATCCAACCGGTCATAAATCTGTCTCAAACTTTCGTTTATGTTCACTCTTGTTTACTATTTCCACTCTTATTCACTCTTGTGTACAACTTTAGCAAAAGGAGGGGTTTAGTGTTCTATGTGTTCTGCGATACGATATGTTCCATAATCAGCTCTGCTGCGTTGACTCCGGTGCAAGTATAGATATTTTTGAAATGAGCATTGGAGTTGACTTCACACAGAATGGGTTCGTCATGCTCACCAAAGAGAAGATCAACACCTGCAAAATCAAGTTTAAGTGTGCGGCACACGTTTACTGCAAGCGTATACGCTTCTACACTGGGTGTATAAGATGACATGTGACCGCCGTTTGTAATATTGGCACGAAAATCAGAGTCATGAGTACGCAGCATAGTGGCTACAACCCTTTCGCCGACTACTTCTAATCGCAGATCGCGACCAAGGCTGCTTTCAATGAATTTCTGGAAAATAAGAGGCTTCCCACCACATTGTTCTAGAATCTTCTCAGCTTCTTTACGGTTTTTGGCCATATAGACCTGTGCCCCAAAGGAACCGAAGCACTCCTTCATAACCATAGGGTAAGAAAGTTTTTCTTCTATTTCATTTAAAAAGGTATAATCACCGTGATAACCGATATTTGCATAGGTCATCGGCGCAGAAATGGTCTCTGGCATTGGGATGTCATATGTGTTCTTGAGGGTTGTAAGTCTGGAAAAGGTCAGAGACTTATCATCACAGGCAGCAATCGCATCGGCGCAGTTATAAAGCCGGAAACCAAGTCCTTCGAGAGTCTGTGCCAGCCGTATATCTTTATCCCAGAATAGGATAAAGTCTGGTTGTCTATCCATCTGTTGCAGCCCAATTAAGGTTCCGTCATGAAGGCAGGACAGAATTTCAGCATTCGTCTTCCGGTCAAGTTTGCAGCCTACTTTTTCTGCGGCATTCAAAAGCCACTCGTAGATTTCATTAAATTTATCGGTTCGAAGGAACTGGTTCACGATCAGCCAGCCATATTGATTATTTTTCATATGATCTTTATCCTATTCATATATTATGGAACTCTCCACTGATTATACTACGAAGTAATGCTTGTGGTCAAAATCTATAAAAATCTCGATTATACTGGTATTTATAAGTAGAATTTGCTATAATTCATATAATAAAATCAAAAAATCACGCAGCAGGTTTGCCGTGATTCTTAAGTGAAAGAGGATCGTACATATGCAGCTACTGGAAGAGAGAATTCGCAGGGACGGCGTGGTTCGTCCGG
>CAZACC010000004.1:39064-41020 GCA_964483545.1 uncultured Lachnospiraceae bacterium | reverse complement strand
GACTACGACGTTGTATGTGTATGTGTCGATGTCGGACAGGAAAGCGAGCTTGACGGACTGGAAGAACGAGCAGAATTGTCAGGTGCAACCAAATTGTACATTGAAGATCTCGTTGATGAATTCTGTGATGAGTACGTTGTTCCCTGTGTACAGGCAAATGCAATCTATGAGAACAAATATCTGCTTGGAACATCCATGGCACGTCCCGTGATTGCAAAACGTCTTGTGGAAATTGCTAGAAAAGAAGGGGCGACAGCCATTTGTCACGGTGCTACTGGTAAAGGAAATGATCAGGTACGTTTCGAACTTGGTATTAAGGCTCTTGCACCTGATTTGAAGATCATCGCTCCCTGGCGTTGCAATGAGACATGGGGCATGAGCTCACGTGAAGAAGAGATTGAATATTGTAAGGCACATGGCATCGACCTGCCATTCTCAGTAGATAACAGCTATAGTCGTGACCGTAACCTATGGCACATCAGCCATGAGGGGCTGGAGCTTGAAGATCCTGCAAATGAGCCGAATTACGATCATCTGTTAGTACTTGGTGTTGCCCCGGAGAAGGCTCCAAATGAAGGTGAATATGTCACTATGACATTTGAGAAGGGCATTCCGAAGACGATTAACGGCAAGGCTATGAAGGTTTCCGAAATCATTAAAGAGTTAAATGAACTTGGCGGCAAGCATGGGATCGGTATCGTAGATATCGTAGAAAACCGTGTTGTCGGTATGAAGAGCCGCGGCGTATACGAGACACCGGGTGGAACCATCTTGATGGAAGCTCATCAGCAGTTAGAGGAGCTGATTCTTGACCGTGCGACCTACACTGTTAAGAAAGAAATGGGCAACAAATTCGCAGATATCGTATACGAAGGAAAATGGTTTACACCATTACGTGAGGCGATTCAGGCATTCATCGAGTCTACACAGCAGTATGTAACCGGTGAAGTGAAATTCAAACTCTACAAGGGCAACATCATCAAAGCCGGCACGACTTCACCCTACTCACTCTATAGCGAGTCTCTGGCATCCTTTACAACTGGTGAACTCTATGATCACCACGACGCAGAAGGCTTCATCAATCTGTTTGGTCTTCCGCTCAAAGTTCGTGCTATGAAGATGGCTTCACTGAAATGAAAGTGTTAGTCCATTGCGTGATTCATTAAAATTTCGGAAGCACGGAAACAAGAAAACTGGTATCTTATATTGTTTCCCCATCTATCAGGTGGGGAAACAAAAGTTCTACCGCCACCGTCGCCACCTGCTCTACGGAATGATCAATCGTAATTGTGTTTATATCTTCAAGTATATTCTGCATCTATATCTGTTTTTTGTCCAGTATACTCGACACGTATTGGTGTTTTACTTCTTCATGATTATTCAGATTTGTCGCTTTTTATCTGAATGATACATTGTTTCTTCTTTTATTTTTCTTTTTGGTTAGGATGTCAATTAGTCAATTGACTCCCCATCCATCAATTGGAATGATATTGACATTCCTACATAAATCCAATAAGATGAAGTCAGTATTTATCATACATATTCAAAGTATGTCACATGAGAAAGATACGAGGGAGGTATTACAATGGAACAAGAACAGAAACAGGAAAAGAGCATAGAAATAACACCAGCGAAAAAGGAAAAGAAGTCTATCGACTTAAGAGGCATCATTATCGCTTTGATTCTAGGTGCCAGTTTAATCGTATGCGTTATGATTTTGGCACAAAGCATTCTGACCTATAAGGGAACAGGGCGTAGTGAAGGAATTACAGCAACCGGCTCGGCAAGCTGCGATTTCGAAGCAGATTTAATTGTGTGGAGAGGTGGCTTTTCAGCTTTTGCGGATACGACAGACAGCGCTTACCGCACCATCAAGCATGACGCACAAATCGTAAAAGAATACCTTGAGAAAAATGGTATTCAGGAAAGTGAGATGGTATTTAGCTCCGTCAATAT
>CAZACC010000004.1:29316-38964 GCA_964483545.1 uncultured Lachnospiraceae bacterium | reverse complement strand
GAAGATGCAACCAAAAATGCAAAAGAGCGAATTGATCTAATCGCCTCAGGCTCTGGGAGCCAGTCAGGAGAATTATCGGAAGCAAACCTTGGCGTATTTCAAATTACGGCCAGAAATTCCGCCTCCGAGGAATATAGTTACGGCGGCACATTCAACACGTCCTCCCGCAACAAAACGGCTACGATTACCGTTAAACTGAATTATAATGTGAATTAATTTCGTAATCAACCTATCGACATAAAAAGGTGGTGGAATAATGGGGCTCGAACAATATTTTCCTATTTGGAGCAAACTATCAGCCGGTGAGCAGAATTTATTGCTCACCTCAGCTGTACAACGGACTGCTCCAAAGGGAACACTACTGCATACTGGGGAAAGCGACTGTGTAGGGTTGCTTGTCGTCCGTTCAGGGCAACTCCGAATTTTCATATTATCAGATGAAGGGAAGGAAATTACCATTTATCGTCTGTTTGAACGAGATATCTGTCTGTTTTCCGCCTCTTGTATTATGAAAAACATCCAGTTTGACATTACCATAGAAGTCGAAAAGGATTCTGAACTTTGGATCATTCCCTCTGATGTCTATCAGAATCTGATGGACAAATCCATAGCTATTTCCAGCTACACCAACCAAATTATGGCTTCTCGTTTTTCCGATGTCATGTGGCTGATGGAACAAATTATGTGGAAAAGCTTTGATAAACGTCTGGCCACATTTCTGTTAGAGGAAAGTATGTTGGAGGGCACTGACACATTAAAAATAACTCACGAAAAAATCGCCTCTCACCTTGGTACTGCTCGGGAAGTTGTAACTCGTATGTTACGTTATTTCCAAGAGGAAGGGCTAGTTCTCCTATCCCGAGGTACCATTCAGTTGAGAGATTCAGCGCATCTTGAATTGCTTGTAGAATAATACTGCGTGAATCTGAACAGCATCATTCTATTTATTTCAGCATAGAAAGAATCTGTTGCTTCGGCTGTGCACCGACAGATTGTTTGACAACCTCGCCCTTTTTCATTACCATGAGTGTGGGAATACTCATCACGCGAAATTGTTCGGCTAATTCTGCCTGTTCATCAATATTGATTTTTCCCACCTTGATTTCTGCATTTTCCGCAGCAATTTCGTCCACAACTGGCGATACCATACGACAGGGTCCGCACCAGCTTGCCCAAAAATCAAGTAATACTGTCTTTTCGCTTTCAATGACTTCCTTTTGGAAGTTTTCTTTTGTAATTGTAATAACTGACATATCCATTACCTCCTTTTATGATGATACTGGAATCATACTACACCTATTATCATTCTTCTGTGACAAACTCACATTAATCCAATTTTCCTTTTGCTATTACGACACACATTTGCTATCATAAGAAGAGGCATCAATCGTGCAAAAGGAAAATGAATCTTGTAAAAGGCGGAACCCGAAATGGAAAATCAAGAGCAAAAACACCAGCGACGTCCCAGATATCAAGGAACACATCCCAAAACGTTTCAAGATAAATATAAAGAGCTACAACCGGAGCTATATGCCGACACTATCGCAAAAGTAATTCAGAAGGGCAACACTCCCGCTGGTATGCACCGCTCTATTTGTGTAAAAGAAATATTAGAATTCTTACAAATCACCCCCGGTCAAGTCGGATTGGATGCAACTTTGGGTTATGGCGGTCATACTTTAGAAATGCTCAAATGTTTAAATACAAAAGGACACCTGTATGCCACCGATGTAGATTCTCTCGAATTACCACGAACAAAAGAACGTTTGGAACGTTTAGGCTATGGCTCGGAAATTTTAACGATTAAACAACTCAACTTTTCCAATCTGGATCAGATCGTTTCAGAATCAGGACCATTGAATTTTATATTGGCGGATTTGGGAGTCTCTTCGATGCAAATCGATAATCCTGAAAGAGGGTTTTCCTATAAAACCGAGGGTCCACTGGACTTAAGGCTGAACCCTCTAAAAGGCAGCTCTGCGGCGGAACTTCTTAAGACAATTTCGCAGGATGAATTGCAAGGTCTGTTGCTGGAAAATGCGGATGAGCCTTATCATACAGAAATTGCACGTGCCATTACTTCTACCATAAGAAAAGGGACAGATATTCTAACTACCAATCAGCTCCGGGAAATCATCAAGAATGCACTGGACTTTCTTCCACTAAGCGAGAGGGATGCTGCTGTTAAAAAATCCTGCCAAAGATGCTTCCAAGCACTGCGAATCGATGTGAATCATGAATTTGAGGTATTATATGAATTTTTAGAAAAACTTCCTGCTGCCATGGCCACGGGAGGACGTGTTGCGATCCTTACGTTTCATTCAGGCGAAGACCGCCTCGTTAAGAAATCTTTCCGTCATTTCTATCGGGAAGGTGCCTACAGAGAAATAGCCCCTGAGGCTATTCGACCATCAGCAGCCGAATGTAATTCCAACAGCCGCGCTCGCAGCGCAAAATTGCGCTGGGCCATCAAAGCTTAGGATTTAGATATTTCAAGTAATTTCTATTTTTTATAATTACTATCATCACGCAAAACGCCGACAATCAGCCCACTCCATAAAGATTTGAATGTACACATATTCAAAGATATATACAAAATCGTCATACAATTTCAATTTGTGAAGCTCCTCCAAATATGCGTCCATGTATTCATGCCGCCTTAGGATATAAAACAATTGTTTACGAATTTCTTTATCTTCCACATGTTGCTTCACATAGGAACGCATAATCTGCTCATGATTAATTTCTTCAGAAGATGGAAGTCTATTCTAGCTATGCCTTTTGATTTTGGATATATGTATCCAGTATTTCAGCCGCTTGCCCGATTAATTCTGTACACGGACGTCTTTGATAATACTCTTCATTTCTTTCCTCTGGAACGGGACTGTCCTTTTCGACAGAGATGCCTAACAGGTCTCTGCAGATGATGGAATTATTTTTATCCTTAAACTCCTTAGCCAGCATCTGAATCCTCTCATAGTGTTCCGTCTTTGCAACTTGATCTAACGGATCCGAATATCCATACAAGATACCTGCAACTATAAACATACCGCTGACTGCTCCGCATACCTCTCGCAGCTTTCCCATTCCTCCCCCAAAAGAAGAGGCCAGCTTCAGTGCTGTCTCAGGATCTAGTCCTGTCTCATCATTGAACGCTAATACGATGGACTGCGAACAGTTATATCCCTTTTCGAATAGTTCTCTTGCTAATTCAGAATGTTTGCTCATTTTGATTTTTCCTCTTTCTTTTCATAAACACACAAAAAAATCTATTGAATAATATAACATGAAAGCTCTCCTTAAACCCTTTGGCTTCCTCTTTGAAACGCTCTGTGTAAGAGACCTTCGTGTGCTTGCTGATTCGCTGGGTAGTGACAACTTAATTGAAGAGGGAACGGAGAACAGTAGCTTTCCATTTTGTAATCCCAAATCATTCTAAACGCTTCCATGAAAGAATACCATGAGAAGGAAATTCATTTGCATTTTACAACAGCTCTTCAATATCACCTTCCAGTTGTTCTGGCTTGTAAGCGGGTGAATAGCGCTCGTGAACATTTCCATCTTTATCAATAAGGAATTTCCCGAAGTTCCATTTGATATCACCCTCTTTTGCCAATGGATGGAGCATCTTTATTTTTTTCTCAAAAGATTTTGAATCTTCATCTCCTTTATCCGTAGGTGCTTGTTCTTTCAGCCAAGCAAAAAGCGGAGCAGCATTTTTGCCGTTTACATCAATTTTGCTAAAACGTGGGAACGTAGTTCCATAGTTTAGCGTACAGAAAGATTCAATTTTTTCGTCATCTCCTGGAGCTTGTCCCATAAACTGATTACATGGAAAATCGAGAATCACAAACCCCTTGTCTGCATATTTTTTGTAAAGTGCTTCAAGTGCATCATATTGTGGAGTCAATCCACATTTAGTAGCAGTGTTTACGACAAGAAGAACTTTTCCTTTATACATTGATAAAGAAACCTCTTCTCCCTTGTTATTTTTTACTGTAAAATCGTATATATTCATTCGTCATTCTCCTTCCAATGTATTTATTTTAATTGAGCATAGCACGAGATTCAAATTAAATCAATTGCAACTCAATCTTTCTGTTGCAACTCAATCTTTCTATCAATCTTTCTATCATTTAAGGGGTTGTCTTTTTTTGCAAATGATTTTATTATAAAAGATAGAAGTATGTAGTTGTCACATAAGAGGGGGTTCTGACATGAACATTGTGATTTTTGTCATTTTGATCTATCTGGTTGTCATCAACCTGTTTGGATTTATGCTAATGGGAATTGATAAACATAAAGCACGTAAACAGGCATGGCGCATTCCAGAATCCACTCTCTTTTCCATTGCAATCATCGGTGGCGGCATTGGTTCGCTGCTTGGTATGTACACCTTTCGCCACAAGACCCAACACAAATCCTTTGTGATTGGCATGCCTGTGATTATAGCCGTACATATTGTCATTGCAATTATTTTCATTTTTTTTACACCCTATACGATTAGATACATGTGATGACACAGGGAGGGTTCCACATGGCACTGTATATAGCAATCTGTGATGACCACATAGCCGACCGAAAACAGTTGGAACGCTTACTGGAACGTGAAAAGGACAACTGTCTGAAATCAAATCTCGTTCTCTATATTGATTCTTTCGGAAGCAGTGAAGCCTTGCTCAATGCCCGTATTCGATATGGACTTTTACTCATAGATGTCACAAATGGACTGGATGCTCCTGTTGAACATACCGTTAACGGTATGGATATTGCAAAACAGCTTCGTTCCATGGGAATGAATGCTCCGATTGCGCTTTGCTCCTCCTCCATCGATTATACAGCCTATGGAAATCCACCTCCGAATCATGTCATCTATCTGACCAAGCCCGTTTCTCAGGGGCAGCTGTCTCACCTAATTGATGTAGCCATTGAACAACAAAAGGCACAGGAACCTCTCATTGAAATCCGTGGGCAGAAAGATACTTGTAACGTCACACAGACAGAGATTGTATATGCTGTTGAAAATAATAATATGACCGAAGTTGTCATGACCAATTCGAGAAATTTCAAAATGCTTGGAAAGTTAAATACTCTCATCAGGCAGTTATCGGATCCATCAGCATTTGCGTACTGCGGCAAGGACTGTATGATTAACTTTGCTCATGTAGCTGAAATGCAAAAAAACGCCTTTGTCATGGATAACAAAGACGTTCTGCATTTTTCTTTTATACAAAGACATACCCTCAAAAAGGCATTGATTCAATACCAGCTGCGACGCAACAGATGATGCACGGATTGCTGCGCTACTTGCTCATGTCTAGCGTGTCAACTTGTTATGCTTGCTTTCATGCAAGCATGAGCAAGCACAACCGTTTGACATTCGCATCATCAGATTGTTACAATAATCCCACCATCTCCAGCATATAAGCTGCTGATTCCAGCTGTATCCATAATGATAATGTCCTTAACCTTCATTCTCTTATTGATCTCATCCTGAATAAATAGTGCCCTTTCCTTACAATTGCAGTGCGCAATTGCAAGTCTCTTCATGGCCGCATCTGGTGTGTTCTTCTGAATCAGATCCAACATCTTCTGCAAAGCCTTGTTGATTCCCCTTGCTTGGACGAGCTGCTGAATGGCACCCTCATCTGTGGAGCCCATAACTGGTTTGATGTTCAGTGTGCTTGCCACAAATGCCTTCATGCCTGTGAGTCTGCCATTCTTCCGCAGATGCTCCAGTGTCTCCAGCACAAAGTAAGTTCTCATTTCTGCTATATATTGTTCTACCTCTGCTACCAGCTCATCATAGTCCATTCCCGCATCCACACACTCCATAATCTTAAGTGCTATCTGTGTTTCGCCACAGGATGCCGACTTGGAATTAAATACGTAAATCTTCTTTTCATCATCCTCATGTTCTTCACGATACAAATCCACAGACAATTCCGCACAGCTGTAGGAACCAGATAACTCCGCTGACAATGTGACTATGAAAATACAGTCCTCATCTCCTTCAAACAGTTTCATATAACTGTCAGGCGATGGGCAGGAAGACTTAGGTGATGTCGGATAAGCAGCCACCTTCTGCAGAAAAGAGGCCTGATCGAACGTGTCATCATCTGTGATGGTCTCTTCACCGATGTGAATCATCAGCGCAACATTGGTTAGCTGCGTATTGCCTTTCAGTTTCTCTGGTATTTCCCCACAACTGTCCAGTATGATTTTATAATTCATTTTCTGATTCATAGCGTTCCCCTTTTTTCACAATACTTTCATTACTCTGATATGTGGTTTTTGATACTACATATCATAGCATGTATTTTCCAGTTTGAAAAGAGGAAAAATGTAACTATTTTCTGAATTTTTCTGAATGACTATTTTCTGAATAGAAACCTTCAAAAGTAGAGTTTAGTCTTTCACCACCTCTTCACAAAATATCTTGACGACTTGGGCATCAAACTGTGTTCCTGCACATCTTTTTAGTTCTTCGCATGCTTCTTCTTGGCTCACGGCTTGTTTGTATGTTCTCTCTCTCGTCATTGCCTCATATGTTTCCGCAACTGCAATGATTTTTGCTCCAAGTGGAATCTCATCACCTTTTAGCCCTCTTGGATATCCTTTGCCATCGATTCTCTCATGATGTGCTAGTACATCTTCAGATATCATTGTGTAGTCATGTACTGATTTCAAAATATGGTAACCAATTTCCGAATGCTTTTTAACCATTTCAAATTCTGCAGCCGTTAATTCTCCTGGCTTATTGAGCACTTGATTATCAATTGCTATTTTACCAATGTCATGCATCAACCCTGTCATTTCAAGCTCTTGGATGATATCTTGATCAAGTCCCATTGCCTTCCCAATCTCTCGACTAATTTTACTCACATTTTCCGAATGAATCTTCTCCTCTGGATTGGCTTCCTTCAGCGTTTTTAGAATGAGCTGAATTGTCTTACTTCTCATATTCTGACTTTCAACAAGCTTCCTGCTATACATCATTTTCTCCGCTCTGGCATAAACTTCTAAGATATCTTGCTCTTTTGTCGTTTTAGTTGCCCATCCAACGGATACCGAAAGAATGACCTCCTCTTGTTTGCTTTGCTCAAATTTTTTGTAAATTCTATGAATAATACCTTCGCTTTCCTCCTCCGTCGTCCTAGGTAATAACAATACAAATTCATCTCCGCCTATCCTAGATATAATATCTTCTTCTCTACAAAATGTCTGTATAATATTAGAAACATTTTTTAACAACCGATCTCCAACCTGATGACCAAAGGCATCATTGGTTAACTTAAGCCCATTGACATCAAACATTGCTATAGAAAGTGGCAAATACTTTGACGAGGCAAGTCTGTGACATGCTTCTTCAAAAAATCTTCTATTATATAATCCTGTCAGTTGATCATGATAACTTAAATATAAAATTTCTTCTCGTGCCCTCTTCTTATCACCACAATCCCTAAACACCAAAACCACACCATTACTATTACCCTCTGCATCTAAGATGGGGGCAACACTATCTTCAATTGGTATTTCTGTTCCGTTTTTATGTATTAAAATTGTATTTTCTTCTAAACTTCCTATTTGATTATCTGACAGAGTTCTTTTCACTGAGCATGAACATTTTTCTCGACTGATTTCATTAATAATATAAAACACCTTTTCAAAAGGTTCTCCTATGGCTTCCTCACGACTCCACCCTGTGAGACTTTGAGCAACCTCATTGATAATCTGCACTCTTCCTTCTTTATCAGTTGAAATCACTCCATCTCCCAAAGAATGTAGCGTTGTTTGAAATAAGGTTCTCTCTCTTTCTATCATTTCTTTTGCCTGTAACAATGCTTCGTTTGCATCTACCAACTCTAATATATGCTGGGAAATTTTCTCAAGCATCAAGGCAATTCCTTTTGCCAACACCCCTACTTCATCTTTTCTTTGAAAATATTTCTCTGGTATTGTAATCGGAATATCATTTCCGTATTCTTCCATTTTCTTACTGAGCATAATGAGTGGATTTGAGATATATGCACTCGCTAGATAGGTAACGATAATTCCCACAGCAGCTGAAATCCAAATAAACACAAATAAAAGTTTTGCAATCATATACACTCTTTGGAGTGTTTCTGATTCTTCAATCCCATAAATCATAATCCACCTAGTGCCTTCAATGGGTGCATATCCAACCATCTTTTTCACACCATAATAAGTATAAGACCCACTTCCAATATGACGCTTGATCATTTCCTTTGTGAGATTTCCAAGGGGAATGAGCGAAACATCCGTTTTCATATTTTCAATATCATTATCCTGTGATAAAACCAATCCAATATCTTTATGAGCAACCGTTACACCTTCATTATTGACAATGTATGCGTATCCTGTTTGTCGGTAGTTGACTCTTTTAATAATGTCGCTAAGAACCGTTCCATCCCTTCTCCCAAAAAACGCACCAACAATTTCTCTTTCTTTGTATACGGGCACTGCATAGTATAAGGATAACTCTCCAGTCGAATAACTAATCAATAAATCTGATACATTTGCATTCCCTTTGAGGGCTTCTTGAAAGTAGCTGCGAAGACTTACATCTACCTTTTGATAATCCTTGGTGAAAAATGTTGCTTCTCCGTTAGAATCTGCATACGCAAACACTTGATAGCCTGTGGCTTTTGCTTCCTTTTCAAAATATACCACCTTTTCATCAAACGAAATTGTATCATCCAACAAAATATCACTTTCTGCCAAGGAGTTTACATAAATAAGTCGCTCTTCAATCAGAGCCTGGATATACTGAGCTTCCTGCTCCGCCATATTCATTAAGTTTTGATACGTATCTTTTCTAATTCCCTGCATTACAATTGCCAATAGGATTCCCCCTAACCCTATTAACAAAATGAGAATTACAGATGTAAAAATATATGCCAGCCTATATTTAATTGATTTCATAATGACCTCCCGCAGCATCTGCCCAAAATCAATCCATGAGTTCCATGAATAGCTCTGCTAATTTCGGATCAAATTGTGTTCCTATATTTTTCTTGATTTCTAACATTGCCTCTTCATGACTTAAAGCTTTTCGATAAACTCGATCTTCTGTCATAGCATCATATGCATCTGCAATTGCTAAAATTCTAGTATGAATTGGGATGGCTTCTCCTTGTAAACCCTCTGGATATCCCTTGCCGTCCCAGCGTTCATGATGAGTTAGAATGTGGTATGCAATGTGTTCTAACTGTGGAGTAGACATTGCAATACGATAACCAATCTCTGTATGTTTTTTCATAATAATCCACTCATCGTCATCTAGTTTTCCAGGTTTATGCAAAATCCTATCATCTACACCAATCTTACCAATATCATGAAGTTTCGAAAGAAGAACTAATTCATCTAATACTTTTTGTTCTAGCCCAATCTTCTCCCCTATCATAAGACAAATCTCACCTAACCGTTGCCCGTGTTGTTCTGTCTCCTGACTTTTAGCGTATAAAGTAGACATAATCGAAGAAACAATCTCTGAGTGAGAACTGTTTTGATTTAATAATTTTCCATGATGCAGGTATTCTGCAGCTTCTTTGTACACATCATAAACTTTTGTATCATCTGATTCCTTTGTACTAAATCCGCTCGATATATTGATGCCATATTTGG
>CAZACC010000004.1:0-29216 GCA_964483545.1 uncultured Lachnospiraceae bacterium | reverse complement strand
GATAATGGTACCACATTTTCCTCGTCTAGTCTTCTTTTTTCTCTTTCCATATATGTACGATTATAGAGTCCTGTCAAAAGATCATGTCTTTCTAGGAAGTGGATTTGCTCTTCCTGTTTCTTTTGATCCGTTATATCTATAATAATACCCTCTAAAGCAACTACTTTTTGAGAATCCTTCTCTTCACAAATGCCCTGCCCCGTTTCAAGAACCCATTTATGTTCTCCAGATTTTGTGATGATCTTGTATGTTCCATTAAATGTTTTGCGCTCCAACAATACGCGGTTCCATTCCGTTCTGCACATCTCACGAAATTCAGGGCATATAATATCATTGAATGAAACACTATGATTGTTGACTAACTCCTCTGGATTGTATCCTGTTAAATGAAAGCAACCCTCGGATACAAATTTCATTGTCCAATCATAATCATTTTCACATCGGTAGGCCATACCTGGTAAATGGGAAAGCCAAACATGTTTACTTCTCTCGCTTTCTAACCACTTTTGGTCTGATTGTTTTCTTGCTGTAATGTCCTCAATCAGACACAAATACATACTATCTAAAAGTTGACTACTACCAAGATCTGCTACTTTGAGATTAATCCAAACCAAACCTCTGTCATTGATTAGACGTTTCTCGATGGTATATGAGGAAATCTCTCCTTTTAAAAATTGCTCAAATAAAGGAAATTCTTTTTTTAAATCTTCTGGGGGACTCATGTCCTGCCACGATATTTTCCTTAATTGTTCTACATCTCTTCCAAGAATCTTCACGCCTGCTGGGTTGATGCTTCTAATAGAAGTATTCATACTGTCTTTTTGATAATCGACCAATATGATTCCTATTGGTGCTTGTTCAAAAATATTGCGATACAAATTTTCCTGCACTTCTAATTTTATTGCTAATTTTTTTAATCTTTGACTGCGATTTCTAACCCAATATGACGCAAATATAAGTGCAATCATACAAATATTAATCAAAAACCCTGGTATCATTTCTTGACGCAAATTCTCATCCCATGTTTTGGCATCATAAAAAAGCCCCAGAGCAGCCACAACCTCCTTCGTCCTAGGATGAATAACCGGAACAATGACCTGCACCCATTCTCCAATTCCATCATTGCTAAACTTGGATACAAGCGTCTTGCCCTGCTTAATAAGAAGACTCGATTCCTCTTTTATAACATACTCTTTCCAATTTTGCCCCTTGAAAAATTCTGGATTCTCAATGTCTGGTTCTACTAAAATCTCAGTAAAGTCTTTCCCTTGTCCCATCAAACATGCATATCGAATAAAGTCAGAAGAATTCACAAGCCCCGTTAAGGAATCAGTAACCAGTGTTATATGCTCACGTTCTTTCACAGACTCTGTCTGCAACTCCAAAATATGGTCCGCATGAAGAAGCGAGGCTACAGATTGTGCAAGTTCAATTGCTTCTTCTTCCGCCTCCTTGTTATGTCTACTCCAACTCAAACATAAAAGTATGATTCCGACCAACGCTAACCCTAACGCAATGATCATAACTTTCGAGGTAATATGAGCTACATTCTGTTTTGTCATTTTATTTAAGAATCTCATGTTATCTCCTATGTGTTTATTCCTCTTTATTATAATCTGAAAACAAGAGAAATACAATATATTATTCTGTTTTATTGTTGAATATTGTTAAATATTTTGAATTGTTTTTAAATTACAAACTAAAATAAACTCTCAGCAAATCCGTCAAACTCTTCTGGTCACGGCTGCCCATCAGCTCTCTTGCTGAATGCATTGCAAGCAGTGGTACACCGATGTCTACGACGGTCATCGGCAACAGTGTGGAGGCAATTGAACCAAGTGTACTTCCACTTGTTCCATCAGAACGATTCACAAATTTCTTATAAGGTATTTTTGCGTTCTCCAGTATCTGCTGTATAATAGCCACACCCTCTGCATCCGTTGCATAGGACTGTCCTGCTGCCTCCTTGAGACAAACCCCTGTATCCAGAGAGGACTTCACGACTGGATCATACTTATCCTTCTGGTTCGGATGATAGGCATGTCCAACATCCACTGACAGGAATAATCCCTTAGCCAGAGCCTCTGTATAGCCGATATGACCCTTTCCTAATGACATATAGATCTTCTCCATAATCAGCGACAACAGTACAGAACCAGCACCCTGCTTTGTCTTACTGCCAATTTCCTCATGGTCAAATAATGCAATTACATCAATTCCGTTCTCGCGTGTACCCTCTATGATTGCAGATAGACACGCCTGTACGGAGGTCATATTATCAAGACGGGGAGCCGATATGAAATCATCCTCTACACCGACAAAACTTCCCTCTTCCGCACAATAAACCGTTAATTCATAGTCCAGTATTTCCTCTGGTCTGACCTTGCATTCCTTTGCGATAAAGTCCATAAAATAAGTGGACTTCGCATTTTTTTCGCTCTTCTGATTGAGCTTCTCTTCGATCATTCCTGCAATCGGGATCATATCGGTCTGCTTGTTCAGTTCCATTCCTTTATTGATTTCTTTATTCAGATGAATTGCAAGATTTGGAATCACAAGTACTGGTCTTCTGGCATCAAATAATTTCATCTCGGGATGAAACGGATCCCCTGACTTGACTGCGACCCGTCCTGCAACAGACAGTGGGCGATCCAGCCATGTATTTAAAATGACGCCACCGTAAATCTCCGTATTGACACGTGCATACCGCTCTTCCTTCATATCTGGGTATGGCTTGACACGAAGGCATGGAAAATCAGTGTGTGCAGCCGCGATTCTAATCTGCCCTAGCTCTGCCTCCTTTTCTTTGCCTATATGAAATGCAACAAGCGTAGAACCGTGGTGCACTACATAGTACCTGCCACCACGCCTTAGCTTCCATTCATCCCCAAGCCTTAGCTCCTCAAAGCCCTTTGGCGTCAGCTGCTCTATTGATGCCTCCACCGCATGAAAAGGGGAAGTTGCCTGTGAGATTAGCTTTAATAACCGTTTTGCATCTGATGAGTGCGTTTCTTTTTTCAAATTTATACATCTCCTTTTTGATTCCTCTAACTTAGTATATTCATTTGCCAAAACCTGTTAGCTGCATATCAGGACTCCTCAAAGACAATCTCATTCTGTTTGAAAAATCTGCGAATCCTATCATCCCATGCATGCTCCAATAATTTATCTAGAGTAAACAAATTCATGGACGTAGCACTGATGCAGGTCAGTGCGGTGCCATCATACTTAATATTCAGGACAAGTCCATTGACATTCTCTGGGCGAAAAGCTTCCGATAACCCTGCCTGAGCCAAAAATTGCTCAATATTTTTGGTTGACAGGCAAAATACAAATTTAAAATTCAATGGTGTGCGCTTTCCCTTAATCAAGTCAAAACAGATTGGCTTCATTGTTTTCCAAGTTGACATCACTTTATCCCTGGATGTACCATCGCTCTCCCCTTCTGTATTCTCATCAGAAGCATAGAACTCTGGATGAATGTGTCCGTCTATCGTAAATGTATTATAGGTGGTAATCACTGCCTCTGACAACAGAAAGGTATCAAAAACCGTTCCACTCTCTGTCAGCAATTTTGCCATAAATCCCTTAATATCTGTAATCTGCAGTGCAACCAAGTCATGTTCCTCCATTTTTTCTGTCAAATACCTTCTTAATCGTAATACATTCCAGCAGTGATTATGAAAGTTTGATATTTTTAAACAATGAGCCTAATGATGTTGTAATCTCTTCTGTCTCAGGAAGTTCAAATCTCTCCTCTTCCACTGCAACGGCTGCCACATCATTTAATGCTTTCATGCTCAGACTGAGCTTGCCGTCCTTCACTGCAATGATTTTGACCTTAACCTTCTCGCCCTCCTTAAGCACTGCTCCTGGGTGATTGATACGCTTCTCACAGATCTGCGAAATATGTACAAGACCCGTCAGACCTCCGCCCAAATTTATAAATGCACCATATGGCTGCAGATTTTCTACAGTGCCTTCTGTGACAAAACCGACCTCCACATTCGATACCTTCGCAGCACGCTCCTTTAATGCCTGTTCCCGCAGGATTTCTTTCGCGGACAGAACCAGCTTGTCATTTTCCTCATCTACATTGATGACCTGTACCTGAATATCTCGGTGCAGCCATTCATCCAGATTCTCTACATATTCAAGAGCCAGCTTGGATGCTGGTATGAATCCACGGATTCCCTCCACATATACTACAACGCCGCTCTTAACAACCTCTGCTACCCTAGCCGTAATGATTTCCTTAGACTCCATCATCTGCTTCAGCTTGTCCCATGCCAATACATCATTGGCTTCCTTACAAGACAGCAGAATATTACCCTGGCCGTCATCTCTTCTGATTACCGTTGCAGACAATTCGTCACCCACATGCACATCCTCCTTCAGAGAGAATTCTGGGTCATTGCTCATATCCTCTGCTCGAATAATTCCTTCTGCATAATATCTCAAATCCAATATTACTTCTGTCTCGCTGACGCCTATAACCGTTCCAGTCAGTATGTCCCCTTCACTGATTTTCTGAAATGATGCCTCCAGTTCCGATGCATAATCCTCCATTTTCTCCACCACTTCTGGTGTCTTCACTTCTTCTTTTGCCACATCCTGTACTTCGTCCCTCATGATTTCCTCGTTCATAACTGCCTCCCTGAAATTTTATATTTACAATTACAGTATAAAACAGAGCTGCCCTGTTAAGCAACCCCTAACTACCGTCTCTAAAAGGTAATGCTATGAAAGGTAACTCAATCTCTAAAAAAAGCTGCTGCAAATTTTGCAACAGCTTTTATCACATTCTTGAATGCATTACATGAATGATTACATTAATTTCTTGAATTCATCTGCAACATGCTGAACCTGTACACCAACAACAACTTGTACACTTGTCTTGCTTGGTCTAACGACTCCAGCTACACCTGCTGCTTTGATTTTCTTTTCATCTACAGCTGTATAATCTTTCACTTCTAATCTAAGTCTTGTAATACAATTGTCAACTGATGTTATGTTTCCTTTTCCGCCAAGTCCTTCTAAAATCATTGCTGCAACTTCAGTGTAGTTGTTGTTTGCAAGGCTAGCTTTAGAATCATCAATGTCATCTTCACGACCTGGTGTTTTAAGATCGAATTTTGTAATTGCAAATCTAAATACTAGATAGAAGACAATCGCTGTAACAATACCAATTGGAATAATCATCCAAACATTTTGTGCCATTGGTGTTTTCCAACAAAGAACCCAGTCAACAAATCCACCAGAGAAGTTGAAGCCTGCTCTAACTGGAAGCATAACTGTAATCATTGCTACTACACCTGCAAGAACTGCATAAATCAAGTACAGTGCTGGCGCAAGGAACATAAATGAAAATTCAAGTGGCTCTGTAACGCCTGTAAAGAAAGAAGAAAGAGCTCCTGCTAACAACAGACCAGCTGCAACTTGTTTTTTTGAATCTTTTGCAGTGTGGTACATTGCAAGTGCCGCTGCTGGAAGACCAAACATCATCACTGGGAAAAATCCTGTCATGTACTGTCCAACCACGCCATAAGTTCCTGTTCCCGACCAGAAGTTTCCAAGATCATTGATTCCAACCGCATCAAACCAGAATACAGAGTTGACTGCATGATGAAGACCAAATGGAATCAGTAATCTGTTTAGGAATGTATAGATTCCTGTTCCTAATGCTCCTGTTGAAGAAACAGCTGTACCAAATGATACTAATCCACCATAAACGATAGGCCATACGAAGAATAACACAATCGATGCAACAATAGATACTCCTGCTGTTACAATTGCAACACTTCTTTTTCCACTAAAAAACGCCAGCGCATCTGGTAATTTTGTACTTTTGAATTTATTGTAGCAAGCTGCACCGATCAAACCTGCAATAATACCAATAAACTGTGTTTGAATCTTTGAAAATGCTGGTGCAACTTCCTCTACTGGAATTCCTTTGAAGAAAGCAACTGCACCAGGCGCTAATAAAGTTGTAATGGTAAGCCAAGAAACAAGACCCGCCAACCCACTCGTTCCATCATTGTCATCTGCCATACCAACACCAACACCAATTGCAAAAAGAATTGCCATGTTGTCAATCAACGCACCTCCCGCTTTTAATAAAAAAGCAGCAATGACATTGTTAGCACCCCAGCCCGAAGGGTCAATCCAATACCCAACTCCCATTAAGATACTAGCTACTGGAAGACAAGCTACTGGAAGCATTAAGGATTTTCCAAGTTTTTGAAGATATTTCATCATTTTTTATTACTCCTTCCTTTTTTTTAATCTAATTTTATACATTTTGCAAAGCCCAATTTGAAAACTGTCTGAATATTTGCCCCCCCTTCATTGCATAATCAAAGTGACAATTTGGATTTTACTAAATGCATGACTTCCTCATTTTGTTCTACTTCTTTTTCTTCTATGATATCAATTTCAGAAAAATCATCTGAATTACATACGACTACAGGAGTTGTAACATCATATCCTGCATCTTGAATGGCTTTTATGTCAAATTCTAATAATAAATCACCCTTTTTGACTGATTGATTTTCTGATACAAAACTCTTAAAAAACTCACCCTTCAAGTTCACAGTGTCTATCCCAACGTGAATCAGTAGCTCTGCACCAAATGTCGTTGTCATACTAATTGCATGTTTTGTCTCAAATACTAAATTAACCAAACCATCTGCTGGCGCTGCTACGCTGCCATTTTGGGGAATAACAGCAAATCCCTTCCCTAATATTTCTTCTGCAAATGTTGGATCATTTACCTTCTTCAATTGAATCAATTCTCCCTTTACTGGGGAAGAAATAATTTTGTTTTTTTCTTTACTTTTCAAAAAACCAAACATTGCATTCCTCCTTACTTTAGCTCTTGTCTACTTGTAGAAATACGAATTCTCTTCAAATGTAATGTCAAATATGCTCTTTCTTCTCTTGGAACGTGTTGCTGATAAGTTCTTTCTATGTAATCAGCAATTTTTTCACTGCAACCATATTCTTCTGGATATAACGATGTCATAATTTCGATTAGCTGTTCATCCTCTCCATGCATTGCTTCTCCAATAAAAACTCTTTGTGCTAAAAATTTTAAATGTGTAATAAATCTAGTATAATACAGACTCTCTTCATCTAAATCAGTTGTAAGAAATTGCTTCACAATCTCCATCACTTCTTTAATCATCATTGTAATATGCATTGTATCACTCATACCTGTGTTATACTCTGCATTGACTACATGGAGTGCAATGGATGCTGCTTCATCAACATTTAGTTCCACATTTAATCTTCTTTCAATAAGAGCAATTGCATATTCTCCTATAAGGTATTCACTGGGATAAAATTTTTTAACTTCCCAAAGCAATGGATTTTGAAATAACATCCCATTTCTAAATCTCTCAATCGCAAAGTTGATGTGATCTGTCAAAGTAATATAAATATTTTGGTTCAATTTCTTACCAATCGTATCCTTTGCATATTCAATAATTTCATTAGATACATTGAAATGTTCCATGGGTAGATTTTTCAGCAACTCTGAGAACTGACTTACGGACTTTTGGTTTTCTATTTTGAATATTTTTTCAATGCTTTCATTTTTGAGTTCCTGTCCTTCTTTTGCTTTAAATCCAATCCCTTTACCCATCACTAAAATCTCTTGTCCATCCTGGTCTAGGGCACACACAACATTATTGTTAATCGCTTTTACAATCTTCATATCACTCCTTGAAAACAAAAAACCAAATCTCATAAAGGCATTATATACAATGCTACTTTACAAAATTCGGCCTTGCCCTTTAAATAGGTCACAATCCTCATTAATATGAAATTGTTGCAATTTGAATCTTTTCTTCAAAAATAGTGCTTATTTCTAGATACAGAATATCAAGCTTTGTAATACTTGTCAATATTTTTTCATAAAAACTTTTTATTTTGTTTATATTTACTTCAAAACATGCCTCAGTCCGTTTTCATCGGTGCACGCTTTCTGTATAACAGCACCGACAAAAGCAATCCCGCAATCAATCCGCACAAATGTGCCGCATTGTCCACCGTTCTGCTCGTGATTCCTGAATAAATACAAAATGCAATAAAAACGACAATCTTTGATGTAGTCAGATCTTCAAGTCTTCCCTTGTTTCGAATGACAACATATAGTAAGGCTCCAACAACGCCAAAAATCGCACCTGATGCGCCAGCTGATACAACCGGCTGTCTAATCAGCAGATAGTACAGCATAGAGCCAGCGCTTGCTATGATACCACTTGCAAAATAGATCAACAGGTATTTCACCTTACCAACAGCACGCTCCAGATTATCTCCAAGAAAATAAAGACCAATCATATTTCCCATCAGATGGTCTATGCCAAAGTGCAGGAACATACATGTAAACAATCTGTAATATTCTCCATCCTCTAATACATATGGTGCATACATGGCTCCATGTGCCGCCATAAAGGCAGCATCATTTACATTTCCCAGAAATGACAGCACGAAAAACACGACCACGTTGATTGTTACCATGATCGTGTTCATTTTTGTATAATTTTTTTTGAAAAACCCAAGCAGACCTTCCGACTTCTCTTCATGATATTCCGCAAAATTTGTCTCCACATCCTCTGCCTGTATGCGGTCTCTAATGATATACGTATCATCCAGAGCCTTTTCGACCAGACCTCTCAGTCCATAGAAATCCTCTGCCTGTTCAACATTCGGATGTATCCTATGATTACCCAGATCAATAACCCAGCAGTCCGCATCAGATGCACAAATCTCCAGTTCTGTATCAACGGCATCAGCCAACACTAACGTAAACATGTGTAGATTACGATATCCCTGTTCTGTAAATGCTGACTGCGTATTCCTTGCAACAATACGCATTTGTTCGTGTGTGATACTATATCCCTTTGACAGGTCTATGACTTCAATCAATTCTGCCCTTTCAAAGTTTCCTATTAAAAACAGTACATACTCAGGCATCTGAGATCCTAACTTAATATATCCCTTTTCACCCAACAGCCGTTCCAGTCTATCAATTATCATTTCACCAGCTCCGCAATCCAGATTTCATTAACAGTATATCATAGAAATATCCGTTCTGTAAAACTGCAGGTGGATCTTCTGAAATTCTGAAATTCAAAAGCTTCTGAAAAGTTTGAAAAGTTCTAAAAAGTTTGAACATATATTTTTTATGATCATATTGCTTAATATGCACCCTCTTGGATGAAGGAACAAATGGTATGCTCACTACATTGATAAGAGGCAGTAATACTTTCCAGAGCTGTCTGCATCTGACTCATAACCGTACATTCTGCCTCTACACCTAATAGTAGAGCCATCATCAGCTTTTTAACCAGAAGTTTTGTATATAGATTCTGGTCCCCCTGACTCATCACTCCCTCCAGAGTATCCTGTACTTCCATAATGTTCCGGAATCCACTGCTTAGTTCCTCCTGCGCTTGTTTCAGTAATGGAATACTGACTTCAAAACCGTCTGATACTCCTCCACTGATTGCATCCGCAAGGCGATTCATACGCACTGCAAGGCTAGTCAGTTCATACTTTAATGACTTATCCTGATTCAGAACTCCCGCCAAGATGACTGCCAGCGTGCTGTAGACCTCTTTATTGATGCCAAATGGCAATTCATCCAGCAGAATCACTCCATTTCCAAGATAGGCCTTGAGCTCTCGCATACTAGGATCCTGATCCTGAAAGCTTGTAAATGCACCTGTCACGGGATCAAATGTATTGTCTGTCAGCAGTCGTACCGCACTGTGAGCCTCCAGCCCATGCCCCTTATTCTGTACAATGACTTCATTTCCTGCTATTCCTGTCAATAAAATATTTACGAAATCATTATGAGCAAAAATCGATGTGATTTTTCCACGAGCCTGTCTAACCTTTTCGCTATTGGACATTATAAAATTTCTATTATGTCCTTGCCCATCATAGGAAACGCACCTGTCTACTTGATCTGAGCACATGACCGTCACATACTGTGCCAGATTACCACCCTTGGAATGCCCCGCTACTGTTAAATGACTGTATCTGCCGCACTGTTGATTGATAAAGTAAGCCGCCTCCTTTTGCATTGCCGTATCCTTCTGATAACCACCAAGTATATTATCCGCCCAAGACTGATATCCGCCTCCAGTCCCGCGAAACACAACGGTTCCTTCACCATCTGTATTCTCAAAACAGGCTCCTCTGATTCCTTCACTATTCACTACCTCTGTGACCCTCAACGCTTTGAAGTCATCAGAAGCTGCATTCATCTCATTCAGAATTGTCAATGTGTCCTCATCGGCAATACCACCGCTCGCCGATATGCGTGAAGGATCAATATTCCCCTTTGCATCCTGTAAAGATGCCAGTATGTCTTTGATATTCCCTTTTGTTACAGATATATCCATATACATATAGTTACTCAATAACAACAGCTCTTTATCTGTCAATTCACCCATGTGTACTCCACCCCACTTTCATTTCCACCTGACCAAGTCTCAATAAATTCCCAATCAACAGCTCTGTCTCTGACAGCACTTTGATTCCATTGACTCTCGTTCCATTTGCCGACTGCAGATCCTTCACGTAAAATCTGCCGCCACGATTCTCAATCTCACAATGTCTGCCTGACACAGATGCATCATAGTCCAGAACAATATGGCTATTTCTGGAGTTCCTTCCGACTATCACGCTGTCCTTAATTGGAAATGAAAAGAATTTGGCTGGATTATTCTGATCTGTCAGCATCATCTCATAAACCTCATCCTCTCCAAACAGCATGGTTGTCTTACTACTTTCATCCTCCTCAAGTCTCAGCAGCTGTGTGTCAGTGTTCTCATATCGCTCCCATGCCATTTCCTGCTGCCTTCCTTTGCCTGCTTCTACAGCTTCCGAATACTGCTTAGAAATCTCTGGATTCGTACTGCTGTAAAGATCATTCCGTTTTCGATTCGCAGCAATTTTCAGAATCAGTGCATACCCAGCCATCAAAGCTGCCAGAACACCAAGCATGACAGCAATTGCCCTGACCAGCCATATCATGTTTTCTGTTTCTGGCTGTCCAGTCGCTTCTGTTGTCATCGGCTGTACTGGTGTAACCGTTGGAGTCGTCACTGTAGGCGTTTCAACTGGTTTTTCATCGGCTGTTGTCTCTGGCTGAAATGGCATCCTGAGACAGACATCCATGCCCGTCACAACTCCATCCTCCAGAAACATCATCTTGGCGTTGCTGTCGCTTCCGTCCATCCATTCTGTTTCTGGTACTAATGTGATATGCAATACATCCCTGTCCTCAAGTAAGGATAAGGCAATCTGCTCTGATTGTTCTTCATCTGTATTTCGATCTATGGTATAGGCAGTTGCCCCAGTAATCCGGGACAACACTGCCATATGGCTGAGCTGTGATGGATCACCCATGTTACAGCCTACTGTATAAACAGGACATGGATTTTCTTTTAGATGTAGATACAGTTCCTCATGTGTATGCTCTAGAGAAGCAGCTTCCTGTCCATCCGTCAATATCATAATACGACGGTACACTGCTGGAGCCTCCTGACTGTTCCACCTGTCCAATGCTTCCATAACAGCATCTGTCAGATACGTGTCCCTGTCACGGTATTCAATTGCAAGAACAGCATCTTCAAGCGTTTTGTACAGATTTGTATACTCCGTTTGGTATTCTGTTGTCTCCCCAAATGTTGCTATGCAAAATTTCTCATTTTCCGATGCATGCTCGAACAGCTTTAATACTGTTGTTTCTATCTGTTGCCTGTATCTGCGCCCAGTAGATAACGAATTGTCAATCAGTACTAAGGTTTCTCTTTCCTCACCTGTTTCCGTCAGAGAGTGCCAGCCAATTTCCGTACAAACCTGACTTCCGAACCGGCAGGTAATCTCCTCTGGTTCCTTGACTCCCTTAACAAACAGGTGAATGGCCTGGTCATCTGTCTGATTCTGCATCAGTCTAGGCAGTTCTCTTTCAGCTGCGGTGACACTCTCCGTCATCATGAGGCAGCAGATTAATACTACTGCGGCATATCTGATCCCTCTCAATTCTCTCAGCCTCCGTCCATTTCTGTCTATAAGTGTCTGATGAATCAGACAATCACCTCTGTTAACAATCTGCTGCTTTCCTCTGTATTTGCAGTTTCTGCACTCTGATATTCCCGTGCCATCTCATTCAGATCCGTAACATGCTCCTGAATCATCCGATTGATTTTCTCAATATCGTCCTGCAGACCATTAAACTTATTACCATATCCCGTTGCCGCATCTCCCTGCCAGATTGATTTCAATCCGTTCATGATTGTTGTAATTTCCTGCGTTAATGAACTAATCGTCTTTCCAGTTGATGAAAATTCTGTGGAAGCTTGAATCAGCTTCTCAGGTGTTACCTTTAAAATGCCTTCCATAATAAACCCTCCTATCCTAGTAGACACGTGTCGTTGCAGTGTCCGTGTTTTTGATTTCCGTCTGTTCATATTTCTGTGCAATCACAAGAAGTGCTGCAATATACTGCTCGATAGCACTGTGAAAATTGTCCATCTGTCCCTTATCCTTAATAAATGCATTGTGGAAAGCTGTATTTGCCTGCCCTTCCCACATACCCTTAAGAGACTGCTCCACTGTTTCCAGATTTGTGACCTGTGTCTGGAATTTTGTATTAAGTCCACGCAGTACCTCCGCCTGTTTTCTCAGCTCTGACGCTGTTACTTGAATCATAGCCATACTATTTCTCCTTTCTCCTAGTTAAGAATGACTGTTTGTTGTGACCAACTGCAATGCCTGCAGCTCTGCTCTGTACATCACCTCCGCAGCAGTCCTGATGCTCAATGCAACTGCCTTCATGGCTTTTGCTGTTCCTGTAATTTCCATGGACAAATCTGTACATTTCTTTCTATACAGCTCCGCATTTTCTCCCTGCCACCCCTGTCTCGTATACTGATATACATTTTCCAGATTCACACCTGTGACACGGTACAGACTGCTGGAAGCCTCCATCAGCATATCAGCACGTTTGATAGCAGCCTGAAAATCAATCTCAATTTGTTCCGTCACCCACATATTCTGCGGGTTTTTACAGTGTCTATCAACCCTCTCACCTCCCTTTCTGATTCCTGATAGGTACATTCTGCTCTTTCCAAAAGCTTTCTGGCATCCCAAATCAGAGACACCAGCAAATACATTTCTGTCAGATCCGCTTCCATCGCAGTTATAAATGCACTATTTGCTTCTCCGTCCCATTCCAGATTCAGTCTTCTGATATGATCCTTCAATGCGATGATTTCACGCACCAGAGCCTGATGGATCTCTTCGATTCGCTCTGCATTTTTCTGCATCAGTCTGAGTTTTGTCTCAATCACTCCTCCTGCAGTCCCCATCTTCTTTCCTCCTGTCATCTGCCTGTCCACTCTCTGCACCGTCAAATCAGCAACAGACGGTTTCCGCTTCGAATATTCAGTCTGTTCAATGTCCAGTCCATATTCAGAATCTTTTTTTCAGAAACAGAACATAAAACAAACACATGATCAGTCTCGTCCATCGGGCAGTCTTCCTTTTCTGCCAGTATCCTGCAAATCTGTCGGATGATTTCCCTGACTGGTACATCCTCCCGTAATTTAAAGTCGTAATCACGAAAAAATACCGGTACACTGATATCTACCAAAACCAATTTGACACCTCCTTTCATAATACTGCTGGGATCACAATTTCCCCTGTCTCTCCACAAACTCCACCATCCATAAGCGGCAGCATTCCATGCCCTTGTATAAGGCCTTTTCCCTGTTCACTATATGGAACATATGAGAAATCAAGTATACGGTCGGTTCCCGTATCTCCTCCCATGTGGATGCCTGTACGATATTTAACAAATGCCTCAAAGATTCTCCTGCCTGCCGTATCTGCATAGTTTTCCTGTCTGAAGCCTGCGGCAAAATATATATTATGTAAACTTCCTTTCGTCAGAAGATTATAAATAAAAGCTTCTGTCCCAACCATTTTTTGGTTGACATAATGTTGATTTGTCCATTCTGTAAGATTTCCTATGATGATAAGCCATCTTTGGTTTACTCGCATACACTCATAAATCCCGTCCTCCTGCTTTTCTTTCTTTTTTATTGCTGTTCGGCTATGATAACGCTCTTTCAATTCGGATCCCAACTGTTCATAAAATTGAAAAATCTCTTCCTGCTTTGTGTAATACCCCGCAATTTGAAATCCACTCCTTTTACTCATCTCATGCAGCTTCCCCTCAGCAGAATCTATAATATAAACTGCAGTTCCTCTCAAGGCCTCCTCTTCGATCAGTAGCTTGAGCAGATTGGTCTTTCCTGTATTTCTGCCTCCAGTAATCGTCAGGCAAAACCATTTTTTGAAATGTAGTGCACACACATTTGCTGTTTTCATAAAATACCCGACTGGCAGCAAATCCTCATACAGATTCTCTGGGATTAGTATTGTGCGATCCAGCAACACTTCAGAGGTCAAGGGATCTGGTATCCTTGGTATTTTCTGTGCTGTCTTTCTGCTGCCCCATTGCTCCATAAGTCTGTCACATACCCGTTCAATCTGCTCCATTCGTGCATAATCCTCGAACTCTGGCAATGCAAGCGCTGTCTGAAACTCCAGAACCTCTCCATCTGCCCATGCCAGACCTCTCCCATTTACATCACTTTCAGGACAGGTTTTCACTCTTGGCAGCCTTAATATCCCTGCATACTGATATTGATCAGTCATTCTCAGGCACATGGTTGTCCTAAAGTTTTCTGCCATTCTGACAGTCATATCTCCAGCACCAAAGCCAGCTGAGGTGACCACCATATAAATACCATGGCTTTCTCCAGTTCTGGAGAATTCCATCAGATCATTTTCAAATGCACCATCCGTTTTTTCTTTCAAAACTGCATAATTATCAATGACAAGTAGTATTGCCGGCAATGTACTGACTGACCTGTTATACTGTCTGAAATTACCGCCCTGAAGCAGTTGCTTTCTTTCCTGTAGAAACCGGTGCAGCATGTAAATTGTTTTTCTGATATCATCTGTATCATTCTCATCCATAAAGCCCCCTGTATGAGGAGCGTTCTGAAAAGCTGCAAGAAAATGACTGCTACAGTCAATCATATAAAGATGCAGCTGCTCTGGTGTATATCTTGTCACCAATGCATATAGTAACGTTTGCAAAAATGTGCTTTTACCGCTCATGACCATACCGCAGATCACATGGTGTCCTCCCTCTGTCAATCTGACATACAGCGTATCCTGACGCTGCTGTCTCGGATCATCATACAGCCCAATTGGTACTACGATTTCACCCTGATCTTTCTCCGCTGTCTGTAATTCCCTCAGACTCAGTACGTGTGGCAGCATGGGAAGCCATAACTGTGAAACTGTCTTGCAGTGCAGTCTTTCCGCCGTCTTTTGGGTGCTTTCAATCATTGCCTCCAGCTGTGTCTGTGCTGTTTCTCCATTTAATACTCCTTGTAGATTTTGTATCTCCTGTCCATGTCCACAATATTCCTCCCTTCCTGATCTAGTAATCAATGCAGCTGCATCTCTGTACCGGTTCTGATTTTTTTCGTATGGTGCACTGCTCCATGCACTCTGCAGCAACTCATATAGCTCATCATTTCCCACCTGAAAATACGCTCTGCCAGCCTGTGTGATATAGGCAGCGTCTGCCTTGTGCAGCATATCCGTACTGTCTTGCCTGTCCTGTACACGCAGACATAGGCGAAATCTCGCATTACTACGGATATTGTCATCCACCGTACCAGATGGCTTTTGTGTTGCCAGTATCAGATGAACACCCAGACTTCTGCCAACCTGTGCCACACTAATCAGTTCCTTCATAAAATCTGGCTCTTCCTTTTTCAATTCTGCAAACTCATCTATGATGATCATCATATGGGGTAGTGGGGTTTCAGCCTCACCTGCACGATAAAGTCGAATATACTCATGAATATGATTGACCCCATTCTGATTAAATATGGTCTGCCTCCGCTTATTCTCACTTTTGATTGAGACCATGGCTCGCTGTATCATTTGTCCAGACAGATTTGAAATATGTCCGATCAGATGCGGCAGTTTCAAAAACAAATTAGCCATCCCACCACCCTTATAATCAATTAGAAAAAATCCAACCTCGTCTGGACGATATCTGACTGCCATGGAAATAATATATGTCTGCAGAACCTCACTTTTCCCACTTCCTGTCATACCTGCAATTAATCCATGCGGACCGTGAGCTTTCTCATGCACATCCAGATAGCAGATACTGCCACTTGCCTTCATGCCAATCGGTGCCTTTAGATACAGATCTGGTCTGCTCTCCATCCAGTTTCCAGCTATATCCAGCTCCTCTGTTTCCTGTATTCCAAATAATGCAAACAATGTCAATGTTTCTGGCAGTTTTGAACTGATCTTAGGCTCTGTTGTTTCAATCCCTGCAAGTCTTCTGCACAGTGCCGCTGCCTCCTTTTGGAGCACAGTATCCAGTGTAATCTTTCTACGTCTTGCCTCACCCTCCTCTATGTCATAGATCCCAGTAAAATACACACTTTTTTGAATCATAAATGTGCAATTATTCGGCAGCTCCTCATATTGATTTGCAAATAGAACTGTTGTAATACCGCATCGTTCTGGCTGCATAAAGAGATAATGCAGCGGCAGCTCATCCTCCATGCGTTTATAATTCTCTATTATCACAATGTAATGCGGTAACATTCTTTCACCTTGTACAATCTCTGCTGCATTTTCCGTCCGCAGTCTGAATATATGACTTAATTCATATAGCAGTTCCTCAGGATGCTCTTCCCCGAAGTCTATAAAACGAATCTTTTTGTCCTCTGACCATACGTGTGGTAGCCATCTCAAAAATGACCGATCTTCATTTCGAACGTTCTTCTTTCCATCTAGAAAAAACACAAGTTTGACATCTGGATAGGCATGACAGACAGCAAGCTGTGTCACCAGTGTATAAAGGATCTCACTGCCTCCGTCTTCTTCAATCACTCCCACCAGCCGGTTACGGTCAAAATCCACACATATCGGTACATTATTTAGTAACCTGTACTTTCTAATCAGAGCCCTCGGTCTTTCCCTCAGCTCATCCTCATATAGCTCCAGTTGTTCCTTAGGCATCTGTATTTCAGACTGAAATGGAAGGTTGCCAAGTCCCATTCTGTGTGTCAGAAAATCTGTATGAGTCGCATTCCTGTTCCATAAAACATGTGTATGTACATCATATCTACAGGCTTCTCTTGCTGACGGATAGGTACTTCGTAATGCATTTGCATTGTCCTCATACTGATCTGAAATCTTGTTTTCCTGACGTTCCAGATAGCTCCGATATGCAGTTTGTCTTCTCTGTTCAGCCTCTTCATACCGCCTGCTGTTGCTGCGTACATTCAGACACGCCCATATACTTCCCAACAATGCTGAAGCCATAGCAGTCATTAAGCCAGTATACATATAGGTTCCAGTCTGTCCGCCCTGTCCGCCCTGACCTGCAAAGTAGATAGTTATTCCAAAGCCCAGAAGCATCGGTAGTGCCATGGTCAGTGCTGGTCCGATGGCCAGCAGCATCGGCTGCTTATGCGGCATCTGTATGGCAGGCGGCGCATCCAGTTCGATTGCATCTCTGCGTATCGGCAATATAACTCTGGGTGCTCTGTGAAACAGTTGTCCTGCTACTGCATCCTCCACGGAAGTAACCATAACGCTTGTTATCTCCCCCGTCACCCGTGCTGGCATTACCTGTATCGTTTCCAGCCTGATTCCTGGTGTCTGACCATAGCTGAGCACTGCAATCATGACATCCAGCCAGATCATTCTCAGTCCGAAAACATCTATGACATCCCCGAAATTCAGACGATATGATTTCTTGACCCTTGCCTGATTGACATACACTCCATTACAGCTCTGATCGTACAGTATCCACACATGGTTTACATAATTAATAGATAAATGGACACCTGATACGAGTCCGGCTAAGTCATACCAGATGGTGTTACTGTTCTGTTTTCCAAGGGAAATTGATGTTTGACCTGCTAATGAATAGTTCCTGAATTCTTTGCGGATAGAATGATCCGTAAAAGACAGCATACACAGATATTCTCCGTGAACTGTTTTGATTTGATATACTGTTTGATCCTGTAACGGGTGATAAAGAGTAATCGGCAGACCATTGTCATAGATTTGATAGATACGATCTGGCGGCTCTGTGATCTGCCAGTCTCCATCCGCTTCCAGAATCGAAAGTTCCAAAGAGTCCTTGATAAAATAATCCTGTGACTGTATCCTGATGGCATGAAGAGCCGTGGCTCCTGAGGATACGCGAAAGATCCTCTTGACTTCTTTGGAACAGATAATAATAACCAGTTCCATCGATTATGTCCTTTGCATTTCTATTTTTCCTGCGTCGGTTTTTTCATTATAAAAGGGAATTGTCCAAATGACAATCCCCTGTTTTCTAAAATAGTATACGAAAAATCCAACCTGACTTTGTAAAAAATTTCGGATGTGACTGGTCTTATGACTTATTTATGCTTTGTCTATTCAAACTGACCAAAAATATGGTTCTTTTTTCAACATGGATTACAGCACAAATTACAAAACAGATTCAGACAACACATTTCCAGACACCAGCTACCGACAGATCTACTACGACCATAGTCCTCTCCTCTGCCTCGGTACCAAGAGCCACCCTGCTGCAGTTTATTTAATAACATACGGTATTCCATATTGTTAGGTTCTAATCCAGCAGCTCGCTCTGCATATTCCAGTGCAATTGCATTATTCCCCAGACCAGAGTTTGCCACTGCACTATAGTAATACCATCTTGCTGTCCTGCTATATTCCTCGATCTGGTTTAGTACATTCAGTGCTGACTGATACTCTCCTGCATTGATATAGTGACGGGCTGCCTGCATATCAGTAGATTCTTCCTGCTGTCCAGCTGCACGCTGCCATGTTCCAAAGAAATCATCAAACGTAGAGCCTCTTCGGTAGTCCTGTCCGTAACCTGCAGAACCATACCCACCCATAGACCCATAAGCCCCTCGTTCACGCATTTCTGTGATATTCCTGTATGCCTCCTGCACTTCCTTGAATTTCTGTTCAGCAAGAACTGGATTGTCAAGATTGGCATCCGGATGGTATTTTTTGCTCAATACACGATATGCTTTTTTGATTTCCTCATCTGTGGCATTGCTTGCAACACCAAGTATACTATATGGATCTGCTGTCATTCTTTTTTCTCACGCTTTCGCTTCATTTGTTCAAATTTATTCCATGAACCTGCATATAGGATATTCCGCAGAATATCTACATCCTGTATGATCGGCAGCTTTTCAAATGCCTTCGCAGCCTCTGCCATCATCAAATTCAGAGTATCCTCTACACGCTGGTTGAATTTTGCTCCAGTTTCATTGTGATAATACTGCTTCCAAGGATTATAGGATCCACTTTTACAGTCTGCAATCACATCTTCATAGGCATCCATCAGGTAGATAAATTTCCCTAGGAAAAATCCCATTCGCCGCAAATCCTTCTCCCAGGCATCTTCCTTCCAGAGCATAATCTCTGCCATCATCGTCCCTGTTAATCCTGCTGCACGATCCAAGCTAAAATCTCCCTCTGTTTCACACACTGTCAGCTCTCTGATATAGTCCTCAACAGCCCTAACCTGTCTCGGATACTGATTCTTCAGATCTCCGTAATGCCGCCCCAACAGCTTCGCCATAGCCCTGCTTTTTGCATTTCTGTCATCCTTCCAGTCATCCATAAGATTATAGTAAGATAACAAAACACCCATATCTGCGGTATAATCACTAATTTCATTCAAATACATATCATGCATTTTAGTAGGATGTATCATGCAGATGTGACGCTCATGTCTGTAATCTGGTTCATATAATGCATTCAACAGAATCGTCAAAAATATCATATCATAATTAAGCGTTGCCTGACCTATCTTGCCGTACCGTTCTTTGAGCGCACGACACAATCCACAACAAAATGCCTGGTAACGTTTCACATCTTCTGGTTTCATTTCTTTTTGATTGGTTACAATATATCCGAACACCTGAGTTCTCCTTCATCATAATCCTTGTTGCGCATCTTCTGTCATCATGTCTTTCGTTCAAACTCAGCCCGACACTTCGGACAGGTAATCTGAATCTGACCTTTACCACGTGGAACTCGAATATCCTGATGACAAGTAGGACATTTGAAAAATTTATGAGTCTTACATTGTGTAACATGTGTTTTTTTATTGTTTAAAAAACGTCTGATTCCTGCGGTCATCTTCATAAAAGCTGCATTTTCTGCATATCTCTTCTGAATATTACGTGACAACATTCTAAAATATGCATATCCCAGTACTGCCAACACCAGCAGGTTCATAAAAGGATACTTGATAAACGTAGAAATCAGTATGAGTACAAATGACACACCCAACAAAAATTTGTTAAAAGAATCCACCCCATATCTTCCAGTCATAAATCTCTGTAACTTTTCACGCATATCCATACCCCTTTTTTTGATTGAATATTATTTCCAGCAACCTGATTTAATCAACTTTGCCTAGCAACTGCATACACTCTATCTTATCAATACCATTAGTAAATACAATAGAATGGCTCTAAACTATTATTAATAATTTATAAACAAAACAGGAAAGCAGATTTATATTTGCTTTCCTGTAATAGCATCTGTCACTTTAACAAACTTCGTGTTCAAACATTAATACAATATGTATCCCTCGACCTCTTCCAAAAACTCTAGACGTTGTCCTGTGGAAAAATACTGCAGTCGATTGCCCAACTTCTCTTTCATTTTATCAAAAGCCTTACGTCCTGTACAATGACACGTATAAAATGTGGTCTTATTCCATTCTTCCAGAATCTCTATTGTCTCATCAATCAATTGATCACTTTCATATGTATCAGTAGGTTCATGATACATATGAAACCCACCTATGACTAATATCGGTTTCTCCTGACATACCTCTACTGCACGATCCAGAATATTAGCAATCCCATTATGTGCACAGCCAGTCAGTAATGCCCACTCCTTACCATTAGTCAATAACATGTGTTGTTCATGTACGAATTCATCTTTAATCAACTTTCCGTCCCTGCGGACACACATGACCTCGTTTGACTTTGGATAACCACGTCGCTTGCCTACTCCTGCAAATAACGTTATTTCACCATCCACCTTTGTAAAGTGATCCGTCAGTACAAATCTTTCATCCTTCTCATCGATTAGGCTGGCATCAATCCCGATTGGGCAAGGAATACCCTCAACCTTAATGAAATGTGGATCCAGCACATTCCGGTTTAAATAGATTTTGGCTGTATTATTTACTTTTAAGAAAGTGCGCAAACCGCCTACATGATCACGATGACCATGAGACAGGACTACCATATCTATTTCCGATATATCAATGTCAAGAGCAGCTGCATTCCTCAGAAAGGTGTCATTCGGACCAAGATCCATCAAAATCTTGTGATCACGTGTCTCTATATAGAAACATAATCCGTGTCTAGCAATCAGATTCTGCGATATCACTGTATTTTCTACTAAAGGAATAATCTTCATAGTTTTCATCCCCTCCTTTTATCGACTTTTTTTCAACTCAGCCTGTCAGCATTACATCTGCAGAAACATTCTGTGCGCTTTCATTTCGACTGGGACTTCTATCTTACTGTTTTCCATTTTCTGCAGAATCATATTATTCAGATGTATTGCCTGTTTGTTTTTATTCATATAACGTTCGATGATTTCTTGGTATAGTGGGTTGTTGACCATATTTTCACGCACTGCCTTGCTGAACGGACAATAATTGAACAGAATGTAGCGGGCAAGCTTGTTCATGCGGATGGAGCCGACTCCTTCAAACATAACATAATCAATATAATCACGAACAAACATTTCTTTTGAGCTGTTTCTTGCCTTCTGAATGGCAAGCTTCAGCTTATCCTTAGCTTCTGGAGAGAGATCACGGTTCTTCTTATAAGTAGCCAAATAATCGCAATAATCACTGGTCAGGGACCGTTCTGAAATATCATTCCAACGGACACCCTGTATACGGCGGCAAAGCTCCCAACGAAATTCGCCTGTCATACGTACCATCGTCGGATAGAGCTCCTCTGTAGAGAAGATAGAGATCATCATGCGTGCAGGTGAATTACGTTTTCGCCCAGTGATTTCCTGCCACATAACACCACGAGATCCAATATTGGGCATCAGTATCATATCAGGCAGTACTTCGGTCTGTACGAGCTCTTTCTTGATTCCCTGGTCAGGATTGGTATAGATCGTTTCACGGTAATATGCAGAATAGTCAACAGCACGTATCTGGTTCAAAGCCTTATGGATGGCATCTGATGATAAATAAGCACTGTTCAGCTGCTTGTACAGGTTATGATCTGACAAAACAGGACAGAATGTAGTGATGCGTCCAAAGGTGACTTTATTTGTGAGACGAAACATATGATCAAATTCAAAATTGACACGCTGCTCGTTGTTGTGGAGAGCCGTTGCCTCCTGTTCTGCAGTCAACTTTCCGGTCATCTTAAGATTGTGCAGGTAAGCAGTGTAATCAATATTCAGATCATTGATGCAAGGCTCTTTTCTACCGTTGTAGATTTCAATCAGCCAGTCATAGAGCGTAAAGATATGTCCCTTGGGATCAGGCGCAATCCTGCCTGTCAATATATACAGGAAAACAGCATTTTCCATACCTAGAACATGCTCATCCACATATCCAAAATAGAAGAACATTTTAATAACAGTTGATACGGAATGATCATTCAAACTCTTAAAGAATGCCGCTCGATAACAGTCATAGAAGAGAACCGTGAGCTGCTTACGAAGTTCTCTTGTGGAATCATCAGAAGCATTGCGGTCAGTTGCCTGCGTGTACTGCTGCAGGAGTGAACGAAAGCGTCTGGCATCTACTTCAGGAATTTCTGCGTAACCAGTAATCGTATCAATTGAATTGTTGATTTCATCTTTGATCTTTTTCAGGGTTTCAGCATTCATGGAAGAAGTGACGGAAGTATTTGCATTGCTCTTGGTGCCTACAATATCCCTATATTCTGTCATCCGGTTTTCAATCAGCTGTTGATCAATGTGTGTTTCGTTATTGATCTCCAGAATAATAGCATCCAGAATATTTCTGACAGGTGTCAGATCAATATTTGCCGAAACTTCCAGTGCCTGTTCGTAAAGAGACAGATAGAATGTGTACAAATCCAAGTTGAAATCGCTCAAAAACAGATCATAGATCATATCTAAATAACGGTGCAGGCGCTCACAGCAAGGAAGAATCTGCATAATATCTGCACTGACTTTCATGACAAAACCAACACAAGCATTCGGACGGCCTTCATAGAACTGCTTCCACTGGGTCTGCGTGGTCGAACTGAGTGCATAATAATAGTTCAATAACCAGTCATCCATCACGGAATCGATAGTGAAATCATTTAACTGCCCCATACCAGGAAGCGTCAGCGGCTCAACATGATAAAGGCTGCACAGCTCTTGATATTTTTCATAATGCTTTGCAGCAGAATCATATAGATTCTGACAGTCCTGCAGCAATTCTGTATAGACCTCTATAAAGGAATTGCATTTGTTTGAAAAACTGCTTGTGACCATGCTTGCGGCACCGGGATTTTCAGTGATTAGTGAGGCAATATCTTCTGGTGATGTATAGGAATATACATAAAGTGTAGTATCTTCAAGTGATCTATAATCAAACGGATAATAAATATTGTCTATTTCGCAAATGCCGAGCACCTCACCCTTTCCCAGAATCATTTCTGAAAACTGACCGGTTGCTTTGATACTCCCAGACGCAATAATGCATAACTGCGTATCACGATCACCTTCATGGCGAACCAGAGTATCTTTTGTAAACTTTATACCTGTCATGGTGAACTCCTCCTCTATACTTGATCTACAATCCGAGCACCTTGTCCGTGCGCTTTTCTTCCATATGTGTTACTTGTTGCAATGATGACAGGAAGCACAGTCTCCCTCTCCATTCCAGCAGTAAGTACATAATTTGGAGGAATCTATTCCCACAGACTGTATCATATCATCCAGGCGATGGAATCTCAATGTTGTAAAGTTCAACTGTGTACGGATCTCCTCCAACATATCTGCATAGTTCTGACTATCTGGATCTGCATAATTCTTTAGCAGTTCATCTGATATCGTGTCACCTTCGCGCTTCTGTATAATACGTCGCGTGATCAAATCCAGTTCCGAATTGGATCTTGAGAAATTCAAATATTTACAGCCATACAACAGAGGTGGGCATGCTGGACGGATATGAACCTCCTTGGCACCACTACGGTACAGAAATTCTGTCGTCTCACGCAGCTGTGTTCCACGAACAATCGAGTCATCAATCAAAAGCAAACTCTTATTTCGAATTAGAGCATCTACTGGTATCAGTTTCATACGTGCAATCAGATTTCTCTGCCCCTGATCCGTTGGCATAAAAGAACGCGGCCACGTAGGTGTATACTTGATAAATGGTCTGGCAAATGGAACTCCTGAACGATTTGCATAGCCTATGGCATGTGCGATTCCAGAATCCGGAACACCTGCCACAATATCCGGTTTGACATGGTCACGTTGCGCTAGCATATCTCCACAGTTGTAACGCATTTCCTCTACATTCACACCCTCATAGGTAGAGGTTGGATATCCGTAGTAAATCCACAGGAATGTACAAATCTTCATATCTTCCTTTGGTTCGCTGACTGTTGTACAGCTCTCAGGCGTAATATAGACGATTTCCGCTGGTCCGAGCTCTCTCACATCCTGATAATCTAGATTAATGTAGGCAAAGCTTTCAAAGGAAACGCAGTATGCATCCTCCTTATGACCGATGACAAGTGGGGTTCTGCCATAGTAGTCCCTGGCTGCATAGATTCCTCCATTCGTCATGACCATGATCGTCATTGAACCATCAATGACCTCTTGGGCATGCTGTATACCCTCTACGATACTGCTACACTGATTGATTAGTGCGGCGACTAACTCTGTCGGATTCACATTGCTACCGCTCATCTCCAAAAACTGCGTCCTGCCTGATTCGAAGGCTTCGTTCACCAATTCCTGCAGATTATTAATCTTACCAACCGTCGTAATCGCATAACTACCTAAATGAGACTTCACTAACAGCGGCTGAGGTTCATAATCAGAGATGCATCCAATTCCGATATTGCCCTTCAGTTCTGCAACATCGCGGTCAAATTTGGTCCTGAACGGTGAGTTTTCAATATTATGTATGGCACGATCAAATCCGCGCTTCCCATACACCGCCATTCCACCTCTTCTGGTACCCAGATGAGAGTGATAATCTGTTCCGAAAAACAAATCCAATACACAATCCGTTTTCTTAACTACACCAAATATTCCACCCATGCTCATTCCCGCCTTCATGATTTATAGTTCAAACAGTACTAATCTCAACAAAAATAATCATATCATCATGTATGGGGGAATGCAATTTTAATAAAATTGTTTTCTCCAAAAATTTTGTGAGAAGATGGTACTGTTTCTAAAATCATGTTATACTATGTGTAGTTTCGGCTAGGAGGCATTTTATGAACCAACATCATCAACCATTACGCTTAGAACCCTTTGTATTGCTGTTTTCACTATGTATGCTGATTAGTCTGGCATTGGACGGAACACGTCAGGATTTGTACTCGGGAACCTTTCTTTTTCTGTTTGTTGCCATACTACTTGGTTTCTGGGCTCTGCGTAAGTATCTGCGGCTCAACTGGATTACAATCATCATAGGACTTGGCATTCTAGTCAGGATCGCATATATTCTCTACACCCCTGTATGGTGCAGACAGCATGATGTGATCGATTTTGGAGCAGAAGAAGGACATGCCGCATATATCGAATATCTGCTGAACAACCGTGCCCTGCCAAACTTTGATCCTCGTGAAAAATGGGCTTTCTTTCAGCCCCCCTTGCATCACATCATCGCAGCTCTTTGGATCAAGATTAATACAAAGTTCGGTATCCCACTCCATCAGGCGCAGGAAAATGTACAGGTACTGACATTATTCTACACCAGTACCATCTCAATCATTTCCTATTATATTTTCAAAGAATTTCATTTGAAAAAATGGGGCATGCGAATTGCCTGTATGGTTATGGCATTTTCCCCCGTATTTATATTGATGTCAGGTAGTATTAATAATGATGCGCTCTGTATCTCTCTGCAGGTGGCAGCACTCTACTTTGCCATCAAGTGGTATCAGGAGCCCCAACTATGGTCAGTCCTCCTCACTGCTGTCAGTATCGGTGGCGCCGCCATGGCAAAGCTGTCTGGTGTATCAGTTGCACTGGCAATCGGTGTTTTATTCCTGCTCAGGCTGATGATGCCTCCTGCTGATATTGCTTCCATAGATCACACAACTGTAAAACCATTTCAGTGGAAGTACCTTGGTCGAAATATCCTATATTATCTCAAACAGATCATAGTCTTTTTCGTGATTTGTGTTCCACTGGCTCTCTGGTCTCCCATTAGGAACAATGTGTTATTTAATGTTCCCATTTTCTATACTCCGCCTGTTGGTGAGGGATTAGAACAATACTCAATGTTTCAGCGGCTGTTCGATCTACGTCTGAGCAGCGTCTTTCCTGCCATGATTAATAATGGGGATTCTTATGACGAATACAACATCCTGCTGGCACTGATCAAGACCTCCCTATTTGGAGAGTACAATCTGGCTGCAGAAAATCCGCTCGTCAATCCGTTCTGCATCCTTCTATTTGTAACAGCCGTTATACTTGCTGTGGCAGCATTTATTGCAACGATATACTTTATTTTTAGCAGGCGCTCTACGCTGTCCTTTGAATGGAAATTATTTTTAGGTGTTTTCTATGGATCACAGTTACTTGTTTATCTTATGTTCGTATTCAAACAGCAATATTTCAGTTCACAGGATATCCGCTACATCGCCAGTATCCTCGTACCGGAAGCACTGTTTCTTGGAATGCTCGCTGATCAGCTGAATCCTGCAGAGGATACCGTCTCTGTCATCAGTTCAAAAACCCAAAGCTTTGCTTATTTTACACTGCTCACCTGTACCATACTCTTTGCACTATGTTCCTTTTGCATCTATATAGGTATCGGACTGTAGTATGATATTGCCTGTTTTAGCCTTCGTAATCTCCTTCTGTACTATTGCCTGCCTCTGATGAGATAAATCCCTTTGAACTCTCTGCGATATCTGTATCTGGGAATTTTTCAATTACGAGCTTGTACAATTCATCTGCTTTGTCCTGATTGCCCGAATTTCGGTATGCATGTGCCAGATTATAGAGGGCACTTCCATTTTGTTCGTCCAGATTCCAAGCTTTGGTCAGTTCTGTGATCGCTGTCTCGTTATCGCTGGCATTCAATGCTGCGATTCCTTTATCATAATAAGATGTAGCTGCCGTAGCCTGTACAGCATCCTTTAGCAAAGTATGCAGCTTGATAAATGACTGTGAAGCTGTTTCCAGATATTCCTCATTGATTTGTTCCAGAAGATCCATCACAGCAACTGCGTCATCTGGATTTTGAATATAAGCATCTGCCGCATCTGCCAGCAGATCCGCTGCCTGTGTCACACCAGTCTCACCTGTCAATTCTTCGATCTGTGTTGTCTGATCCTCATTTTGCGTCCTCAGTGTATCGATTGCCTCCTCTAGCTCCAGCTTAGAGGCCTTTTCTGCAGTCAGTTCCTCACTGACCTTTTTGAATTTTTCATCATTTTTATCTGTTTCAATACCAACTCGTGCAGGCAGGATCAGAAACCACGCAATCGCCACTCCGATCACGATACCGATTACAATATTGATGACACTGGAGAATGCAGGACCTTCCTTAATATACATCGGCTGTATAATCGTATCGTTACCACTTTGATAGGACAATACATCCTCTTGGTTCTTCTTACGTTTTGTCTGCAGATGCTCATCACGTTCACGCAGCATCGTGTTGACTTCCTTCAGATATCGAAGAGTCGTTGTATTATTGGAATCAATCTGAATTGCCCTGTATAGTGTTCTTCTAGCCTTGTCCCAGTCCTCACTGTTGATGTAGAGCAACGCCAGCAGCTGATAACCGCAGATCAATTTTGGATTGATAGACAGTACCTTTTTCAACTGAATGATGGCTAGATCATTGCTTCCTTGATAACAGTATGCCAATGCCTGATTATATTTTTTAATTGTCTGGTTAATGGTATCTAGCTTTGTCGGATTGGTCTGTATTGCACTCAAATAGTCGTCTGCTATGTTTTGCTTGCTCTGCAGATTCTTGCTGATGACCCACTCACTAAAGGCTGATACCGCATCACCCATCTCAAAATAGACCAGTCCCAAAAGGTTTCTGGCCTGTGTATGATTCTTATTGAATTTTAAGCTCTGACGCAGACTTTCGATCGCACCAGATAAGTCTCTAACGCTTGCCTTTTCAAGTGCCTCATTGTAACATCTATTTGAAGAATAGATAATCTTCTTATAGACAGATACATCTGTTCCGCACCCTGTACAGTAATTCTTTTCAGACAACTGACAGCCGCATACAAAACATTTCATATTTCCTTGTCCTTTGTCCCTTTGATCATACTCATGAGCACATCCGTCATGTCTGTCAGATCATGGTTATAGATTGCATCCTCTGCGTCTTCTACTTCAAGACTTGGATGGAATTTCTTTAGTTCTTCTTCAAAATTAATCACTTTACTCACTCCCAAACGAATCTATTCTAAACCAGACAGTGCCCTCTTGTAAAATCATTCTATCATGAATGAGCACGCTTCGCAATCTGCTATCAACCATAAATTTCTATACAAATTTCTATTCAATTTCTATTCATTTCTGCGTATTTAATTGCTCTAGCCGCTCTCTTACCTTCTCCAGCATCGGAGTATACTTCAGCAGCTTGTCCCTTTCAGCTTCTATCTTTGCTTTAGGAGCCTTTTCCGTAAAGTTTTTATTATTCAGCATACTGTTCACGCGATCAATCTCTGCAATAAGACGATTCTCTTCTTTTTGCAAACGCTCAATCTCTTGTTTTATGTCAACCAATTCAGCAAATGGTATATAGATTACTGCGTTTTCAAGAACAACGGATACTGCATCATCATCAATGCCGATTCTGTCCTCTTTGA
>CAZACC010000003.1:0-44801 GCA_964483545.1 uncultured Lachnospiraceae bacterium | reverse complement strand
GGCGCTGAATGACTTGTAAAGAGCAAGTCGGCGCTGAATGATTTGGTGTTTGCAAATCGTTAGCAGACTCACACTAGAGTAAGGAATGAGAAGGTGGCAGTTATGACACAAAACATGACAGAGACAGTATCTCTTGTGACGAGAATCGTGCAAGAGGTACTGACACAGTCAACAGGTGAACAGGCAGGTTATTTAGTACCAATCGGTGTGTCAGCAAGACATATCCATCTGACACAGGAACATGTGGAAGCACTGTTTGGAGAGGGGTATCAGCTGACCAAAAAGAAAGATCTGATGGGCGGACAGTTTGCTGCCAATGAGCAGGTGACCATCGTGGGCGAAAAACTGCGTGCGATTGAAAATGTACGTGTGCTTGGCCCAGTCAGAAAACAGTCGCAGGTCGAGATTTCTAAAACAGACACCTTTAAACTCGGTGTCAAAGCGCCTATCAGGGAATCTGGTAATGTGGCAGGATCAGCACCGATTGCCGTAGTCGGTCCGAAGGGAACGATCTACCTGAAGGAGGGCTGTATCGTAGCCAAGAGGCATATCCATATGTCGCCCAAGGATGCAACACAGACAAACCTGAAGGATGGAGACATTGTCTCGGTGGTTGTAGATAACGAGAGAGGAACGACCTTCAATCATGTACAGATTCGTGTAGATAAGAATTATACACTAGAGATGCACATTGATGCAGATGAAGCAAATGCAGCAGGAATCGGAACAGGTGTTTCTGGAAGAATTGTATAACAGAAAGCAGAGCAGGTGATAGGATGATAGTCGGAAAAGTGGTAGGAAGCATTGTTGCGACCAGAAAAAATGAAAGACTTTTGGGATCAAAATTCCTGATCGTGGAAACGTATCCGAAAACAGAAACAAAATCAAAAGATGATCGTTTTGTGGCAGTCGATAATGTTGGTGCTGGAATCGGCGAACTTGTCTTGATTGCGACAGGCAGTGCAGCCCGAATCGGATGTGGGTTGGAACAGGCACCTATCGATGCGGCTATTGTCGGAATCATCGATGATTCAGTCGGACTAGAGTAATCAAAGGGAGTTAGCATCATGCAGATGGACGAACTGAAACAAAGCTTGCAGACGTATGGAATACTCGGTGCCGGAGGCGCCGGGTTTCCAACCTATGCAAAGTTAAGTGACAAAACAGAAACTATTATATTAAATTGTGCAGAGTGTGAACCTTTGCTGAAGGTGCACCGTCAACTGTTAGCTGTCCATGCATTTGAGATCGTCAAGGCATTACAGACAGCTGCTGCAGCAGTCGGAGCAAAGAAGATCTGCATTGCAGTCAAGCCATCCTATACACAGGCAGTAGAGGCAGTTAAGGTCGTTATTGCAAACACGGATGGTCCGATCCCAGTAGAGATCTCATTATTACCAGAGGTATACCCTGCAGGAGACGAGGTCATTACCATTTATGAGGTAACAGGCAAGGTGGTGCCACCCGGAAAACTGCCGATTGATATCGGCATAGCAGTATTTAATGTGGAAACAATGTACAATGTGTATCGCGCAGTCTTTGAACAAAAGGGCGTGACACATACGTATTTGACAATAGCAGGAGAAGTATCCAAACCAATTACACTGTGTCTTCCTATCGGAACAACTGTAGAAGCGGCAGTTTCCATGGCGGGTGGAGTGACAACAGCAGAGCCAGTCTTTGTAAATGGCGGACCGATGACAGGGCGGATTGTAACAGAAGGTGATGTGATTGGCAAGACGACAACAGCCATTCTTGTATTTCCGAAGAATCACTATGTGGTCAGAAAGAAAGCAGGAAATACGACCATCGATATGAAACGTGCCATGTCGGCATGCTGCCAGTGCAGGATGTGTACAGATCTCTGTCCAAGGCATCTGCTCGGACATCCAATCGAACCACACGCATTTATGAGATCAGCGACGACAGGGACAACCGTTGATCTGACTCCATTTATCAATACATTTGCCTGTTCACAGTGCGGATTGTGTGAGATGTATGCTTGTGATTTGAGCCTCGCCCCTGCAAAACTGATCGGGATACATAAATCAAAACTGGCTCAGAATGGTATTAGACCAGGTGCTGATGATTTAAAACAGGGACAGGTGAACAAGATACGTGATTTGCGAATGGTGCCTATGAAACGCCTGATCAGCCGTCTTGGACTTGGTGTATACAATACTCCAGCACCGTTGTCAGAAGCACAAGCATTACCAGCAGGAAATCAGCTGTTTACGATCATGCTGAATCAACATATCGGCGCACCAGCAACAGCATGTGTCAAGGCTGGAGAGTATGTGACAGCAGGACAACAGATTGCACTACCTGCGGACGGCAAACTATCCATTGCTTATCATGCATCTGTCAGCGGAACTGTTACAGAGGCAAATGAGAAATGCGTTATCATCCAGCAGGAAGAAACACGGTAGGAAGAACTTGCAAAAGAATGGAAATAAATGCTATCGTAATAGGGAGAGATTAAAATGGCAAAAGCAATCGGAATGTTAGAATATATCAATGTACCAACTGGTATGCAGGCAGCAGATACAGTGCTGAAAACCTCGCAGGTAGAAATGATCGAAGCACAGACGGTATGTCCCGGAAAGTATATTATGCTTTTTACAGGAGAGATATCTGCCGTGAAAGCATCTCTGGAGGCAGCGGGCCAATATGAAGGATTGATTGATTCGTTCCTGCTTGGCAATCCGCATGAAGGAATTTTTCCTGCAATCTACGGAACTGCAGAGGTTACTAACCCTAGAGCACTGGGAGTGTTGGAAACATTTTCGGCAGCATCCATCGTCGTAGCTGCAGATGAAGCAGCCAAGAGCTCAGAGGTTGAACTGATTGAACTGCGAATTGCTCGAGGTATGTGCGGAAAATCCTATCTGATGCTGACAGGAGAGATCGCAGCTGTAGAGGCGGCAATTGCAAAGGCAAGCAAGGTTGTTGAGGAAAGCGGCATGTTCCTGGACAGCTCCGTGATTCCGAATCCAGACAGCCGGTTGTGGAAGTCAATCCTGTAAGAACACCATATCAATAGAAAGCAGCAACAGGGGGAAAATCATGCTTGCAATAGAGAGAAGAAGCGAGATACTGACAAAACTGCAGCAGGAGGGCAAAGTCCTAGTTAATGATCTGAGTAAATCCTATCAGGTGACTGAGGAAACAATCCGCAGAGATCTGGAGAAGCTGGAGATTGAGGGAATCGTCAAAAAAACCTATGGTGGCGCAGTGCTTGCTGAAACATTAAATATAGATCTTCCTTATTATGTGAGAAAACAGACAAATGTACAAAGCAAAGAAAATATTGCTTCCAAAATAGCAGAACTGATCAAGGATGGTGACCATATCATGCTTGATGCCAGTTCTACTGCTGTTTATGTAATCAAAAAGATCAAACAGCTGAAAAATATTACCATCGTAACGAATTCTATAGAAATCATGCTCGAACTGGCTGATGTGAACGGATGGAAAGTGTTTTCCACAGGAGGTGCGATGAAAGAAGGTGCATTGGCTCTAGTCGGACATCAGGCAGAGGAGATGATCGATCGTTTTCACGTGGATAAGGCAATTATATCCTGTAAAGGAATTGACCAGGAATTTGGTATTACAGATTCCAATGAACCAGATGTGGAAATCAAGAGACATATGGTGAAAGCTGCAAAACAGGTTATTCTGGCAGTGGATTCCTCTAAATTTGACAAGATTTCATTTGTCAGAATGGGCACCTTTGATCAGGTCAATACGGTCGTGACCAATATGGAACCATCACAGGAATGGAAGGATGTACTGGAAAATGCAGGTGTAACAGTCATTGTAAAATAGATTGATAGGAAGAGGTGGCAAGATGGGAGAAAAGAGAATATTAGCATTTGATTTTGGAGCATCAGGCGGCAGAGCGATGATAGGCATGTATGATGGCGAAACGCTTCGCCTGAAAGAAATTCATCGCTTTTCAAATGATCCTGTAACAGTCCAAAAGACAGTATACTGGGATGTTCTCAGACTTTTTTATGAAATCAAGCAGGGTATGATCAAGGCAAAGCATGATGGTGGTTTTGAGTGTATTGGTATTGACACATGGGGAGTTGATTTTGGTCTGTTGGATCAGAATGGTAATCTGCTGGAGAATCCGATTCATTATCGTGATGAAAGAACAAAAGGCATGATCGAGAAAAGCTTTGAATACATACCGAAAGAGCGGTTTTATCAGATTACAGGTAATCAGTTCATGGAACTGAATACGGTATTTCAGCTACTTTCATTAAAGCTGAACAGACCTGAGCTGTTAGAACGTGCAGATAAGTTGTTGTTGACACCAGATTTATTCAGTTATTTTCTGACAGGAGAGAAGCATGCAGAGCATTCTATTGCTTCTACGACGCAGATGATGGATGCCAATGCAAGAGCTTGGTCTGACGAAGTGCTGGAGCAGCTTGGAATCCCAAGGAAACTTTTATGCGATATCATCCCAAGCGGTACCATCGCAGGACATCTGAGTGATGCAATCTGTGAGGAACTGGAGCTAGAATCCGTACCAGTTGCAGCAGCGGCTTCTCATGATACCCAGAGCGCATTGATTGCAGTACCTGCCAAGGAGGATGATTTCATATTCCTGAGCTGCGGTACCTGGTCATTGCTTGGAACTGAGCTGAAAGAGCCAATCATCAATGCAAAATCAGAAAAGTATAATATTACAAACGAAGGTGGGCACGAGGGTACGATATCATTCCTGAAGAATATCATAGGTCTATGGCTGATTCAGGAGAGTAGACGTCAGTGGATTCGTGAAGGCGAAGAATACGGGTTTGGTGAACTCGAGAGTATGGCAAAGGGAGTAACCAAGCTGCAGAGCTTTATTGATCCTGACGCATCGGAGTTTGGTACGCAGGGAAATATTCCTCGCAGAATCCGTGCTTATTGTGAGATAACAGGACAGAAGATACCAGATACGATCGGGGCGGTTGTCAGATGTATCAATGAAAGTCTTGCATTAAAATACAGAATGGCGCTGGAAGAGATCGAGGACTGTACTGGAAAGAACTACGATACGATTTATATGGTAGGTGGAGGTACACAAAGTAAACTGCTGTGCCAGTTTACCGCTGATTCTTGTGGCAGACGAGTAGTGGCGGGACCAGTGGAAGCAACTGTACTGGGCAATCTGGCCTTACAGCTGGTGGCACTCGGAGAAATCAAGGACTTGAAAGAAGCTAGAGCATTGATTGCACGTTCTCAGGACATCACAGTCTATGAACCACAGAATACAGAAGCATGGAATGAGGCATATGACAGGTTTAAAAAGGTGATTTTGTAGACAGTATTGATTTAGTTACTATGCTCCATTTTTCTAATTGGAATACGGATTTCCACCTCCGTCAGCACATTTGGTGTGCTGCGATAGGTAAGGCCATAGCTGCTGGAGTTAGAAAAGAGCTGCAGACGTTTATGTGTATTATAGATACCGACATTGCTACCAGTCGTATTTTCATCACGACCGGATAGGATTGTCGGTATTTTTTCGGGTGGAATGCCAGCACCATTATCAGATACGATAAAGACAAGTGTCTCTTCTTCAAGCCAGCCGGTAATAACGATATTTCCTTCTTTGGACTCCTTTTCAAAAATACCGTGTTGGATTGAGTTTTCTACGATAGGCTGGAAGATTAACCTAGGTATTTCATAGTCAAGGAGTGTATCAGGAACATCTACAAAGAAATGTATTTTATTCTTGTATCGCATATTTTGCAGTTGGACATAAAGAGAGACATGTTCTAGTTCATCTCCGATACTGACCGTTATATTTCCTTTATTCAAGGTGAATTTATAGAATTTTGAAAGGGCCTGCACAGCAGCGGATACTTCATCAGCCTTTCCGCTTTTGGAAAGCCAGTTAATCATGTCCAGCGTATTATACAGGAAATGGGGATTTATTTGTGCCTGTAATGCTTTAAATTCAGAAATACGGAGTGCGTTTGCGGTTTCAGCTTGTTCGGTCAGCATATGATTCATTTCATCTGTCATATAGTTGTAGGTATCGACCAGATCGCCTATTTCATCATGAGATATAAACTGATCCAGACGCATCGGTGTTCCGTTCTTCACAGTCCGCATCTGGTTAATGACAGAAGAGATACGACGGACGATGGAACGTGACAGGGCAAAGGCAATCACAAATGCTACAAACAAGAAGAACAAATAAAACAGAATGAACTGCCATACGACAAAGCTGCTTTCCTCCAAAACTCCTGTTGTTGGAATCAGAGAAACCATGATCCAGTCTGTGTTTGTAATTTCATTGTATGCCATATAGACATGTTCTTTGCCAAAGTTAACAACGCGGTAATTGTTAGCATTTGGACATTTCTCCAAAACATCTTTATAATATACCAGATACTTGCCTGAAATATAGGAGTTTGAAGAAGAAATGATAGAGTCTCGTTCATTGATCAGAATACTGGAGCTGTCGGCAATAGACATGTTTTCACGTAATACAGAGTCAACAGTATCCTTGTTAAAATAGACAGCAACATAAGCATAGGACATGTTTCCATCTATGAAATAATTGATTCTACGAATGACAGCCAGTTCTCCGTAATTATTTTTCTCGGTGGGAGTCAGATAAAGAGCTGGACATACGAGCGACTGTTTATCAGTACTGGAAAAGATACCGTACCAATAGGAACCCTTTATGGAATTAACACTCTTGTAGATATCATAAGGCTTTGTATTCATATTTTCAATCAGAGGTTCATGTTGTTCGTCTACATAGATTTTAATTGTAGAAATCGTGGAGAAATCAATGAAAGAAGACGTTTTATTCAGAAAGGCAATGGAATCCTTTTTGAAAGTGTCATTGTAATATAGATCATGTTGTAGGTCATGGTAGGAGTAGTGCAACGATGATTTGAAGAAATCATTTTCGGCGACAGAGCTTGCAGCAGACTGGACAACATCAATGATATTTTCAATATTGTTAACGGTCTGTTTAGAGAGATTCTGCTCAGATTTGATCGTATTGGAAAGCATGATAGTAGACAGCTGACTGTATAGGAGTACCGCTACGACCAGTGTGGGTAGTAATACAAGAATTAGATGTGAAATCAGAAATTTTTTTTGAAGCTTCACATCATTCAGATAGTAATGGAACAGTTGTCTGATCTTCTTTTTCATTGTGCATTTTGCTCCCGATACTCAGATGGGGACAGTCCCACCATTTTTTTAAAGGTTTTTCCAAAATAATTACCATCGCTGTAACCAACTTTTGAAGAGATGTCCGTGATTTTGTAGCGTGGATCTTGGAGCAGTTTTTTTGCTCTTTCAATTCGATACTGTGTCAGGTACTGATTCAGAGTCAGATTGGTCTCATTTTTAAAGATCGTACAAACATAAGACGGTGACAAAAAGACCTGTTCACTGATATCCTTTACGGAAAGTGATTCATTGGCATAATGTTTAGCGATAAAGTCTTTAATTAGAAAAACGGTAGAGGTCTCGCTTTCTTCTGTTTGGCTGTGCAGCAGAAACTGTTCTGTTTTCTCTGTCAGGCGAGTATGCAGGGTAGAAAATGTATCACTATGTGAAATATAATCAAGTATGGTATCAAAATTTTCATCATCGTCCAAATGGATATGTGTGCTAAGAGCTGCCTCATGGATTGCCATAAACAGCTTATAATATAGATCCTTTGCCTGATTGGCAAGAATGGTTCGTGAATTGTGCAGAGTATCAAAAATGGAGGCTAATAAGGTATGTAAAGCTTCATGATCGCCAGATACCAGAAACTCTTTCATTTCGAGAACACTTTTTGTGAGAAGAGTAGTCAGATCATTGTTCTGAGAGCTGGTAGTGGGAAGCGAATCTTCGTAGGTCAGGATACTGCCGTATTCAAAGAAAAAGCAGCTCTGCAGCAGAATGACCGCAGACTGGTAGGATTCATATATTTTCTCTGGTGTGTGTACCTGCTTGCCTACAGCAATAAAAAACTGATTGTGGCTGTTTAGACAATCACATAAGGCATTTATAAACAATTGCAGATGGTTCTCATTTAGGATCAAATGTAGGATGAGATATTCATCTTGTTTGGTTGTATATACAAATGCTACTTTACGCCTTTCACACTTTTCAGATAATGCATTTACGGTTTCTTCAATGGTATGCTTTGCGAGTTCGGTCAGGTTGTCAGCAAACTTGACCATGACAGTGGAAAATACGGAAGTGGTGCTAATCGTAATGCCAAGGGCAGAAAAGGCATCCTTGAGTGACACCTTTGTTTCAACAGGATATAGTAGTGTTTGCGCCAGTCTGACTGACAATTCACGTTTATGATGGTACAGAGAATCATTGGTGATCTGTTTCATTTCAAAGTGTGCGATGGCCTCCTTGACAGCTTCCATCACTTCTTCAGGATTAATGGGTTTTTCAACATAACGTACAGCTTTGAGTTTGATTGCAGCTTTCAGGTATTCTTTATCAGAATAACCGCTCATGAAGATCATGCTGGAGTTAGGCGATATTTCCTGGATGCGTTCAGCCATTTCGATGCCGTTCATTCTGGGCATGCGAACATCACTCAGGATGATTTCAGGTTTGTACTTCTGTACCATAGACAGAGCATTCAAGCCATCATCAGCTTGATAGATATAATTGATATTCAGGGCAGACCAGTCAATGCTGGATACCAGTCCTTCACGTGTCAAATCTTCATCATCGACTATCAATAAGCGCATGTAATCTTCCTCTCTAATATGATTTTCTTGCATTTTCTACTTTATTGTATCCGACCACTGTCAAAAATACAAGAATCAAAAAATATTACCCTTTTTTAAAATAAATTACGATTTCTTATTTGACATTATGATGATACACTTATCTCAAACAAGAAAACAAATAGAAACAAACAAAAAGCAACACAAAACAAACTGCTTATTATGACGGAAGGAGAATTGTGGTGTCAGATTACATTCTGGAGCTAAAAGGAATTACAAAGATATTTCCTGGTGTTAAAGCATTGGACAATGTGCATTTTCAATTAAAGCCAGGAGAAATACATGCCCTAATGGGAGAGAATGGTGCTGGTAAATCAACATTTATCAAAGTGATCACTGGCGTACATAAAGCCGAAGAGGGTACAATGTTCCTTGACGGAAAGCCTGTCTATTTTAAAGGTCCTAAAGAGGCGCAGGAAGCAGGGATTGCAGCTATATACCAGCATGTAACATCTTATCCGCATCTGTCTGTTACAGAAAATATATTTATGGGTCATGAGAAGACTAAGGGCGGTAAACTGCAGTGGAGAGAGATGCATGCAGCTGCAAATGAATTACTGAAGGAGCTGAGTGCAGATTTCAATGCAACAGATGAGATGGGAACATTGAGCGTAGCGCAGCAGCAGATGGTAGAAATCGCCAAGGCATTGTCCATGAAAGCACGTATCATCATCATGGATGAACCGACAGCAGCACTGACCAAAAGAGAATCAGAGGAATTATATAAAATTACGGAAAAGCTTCGCGATGAGGGCGCATCCATTATTTTTATTTCTCATCGTTTTGAAGATATGTATCGTCTCGCTAGCAGGGTGACTGTTTTCAGAGATTCACAGTACATTGGATGCTATCAGGTGGATGAAATCACTAATGAAGAATTAATCAAGGCGATGGTCGGAAGAGAGATAAAAGATTTGTTTCCAAAGCCGGATGTAGAAATTGGAGAAGAGGTGCTCAGTGTTAAGCATCTGAGCAGAGTTGGATATTTTAAAGATGTTTCATTTAACGTACGTAAGGGAGAAATCCTCGGATTGACTGGATTGGTCGGCGCAGGTAGAACGGAAGTATGCGAGACGATCTTTGGACTCGAGAAAGCTGAGGAAGGTGAAATCTACCTAAATGGACAGAAGGTCAGAATCCAATGCCCACAAGATGCCATGAAGCTAGGAATCGGTTATCTGCCTGAAGACAGACAACATCAGGGATTGATATTGGATTGGGAGATCGGAAGGAACATAACACTACCTATCATTGATCAGTTTGGTTCAAAGATTTGGCTTAATGAAAAAAAGGAACGAGAATTAGCAAAGGAACAGGCAGAACGTGTAGATACAAAGGCACTAACGATATTCGTAAAGGCAAGTGCACTGTCAGGCGGTAATCAGCAAAAGGTAGTCGTAGCAAAACTGCTGTCGGCAGATTTGAAGGTTTTGATTCTGGATGAGCCGACGAAGGGTGTTGATGTAGGAGCAAAGGCAGCAATTTATAAAATCATGGGAGACCTTGCAAAGTCAGGATATGCCATAGTGATGGTATCTTCGGAAATGCCAGAAATCCTAGGCATGTGTGACCGAATCTCAGTCATGTGCGACGGAAGAGTAACAGGAGAACTAAACTGTGGTGAAGCAACACAGGAACGGATTCTGGAGCATGCGATGGCTAAGAATAAAAAAACAGACAAACAGGAGGAAAAGTCAGATGAATAAGAAATTTGATCTTAAAAAATTGACATCCTCGAGAGAAATGAGTCTGGTCATTGTTCTGATTGTCATGTGTGCATTTATTCAGATCAGAAATACGACATTTCTAAATATCGCAAATGTCAATGACCTTTTGGTCAATGCTTCGATCCTTAGCATTCTTGCACTTGGTATGATGTGCGTACTGCTGATTGCAGGTATTGATATTTCCATAGGATCAACACTGGCTCTCTCAGGAATGGTGACAGGATTGGTCATGAGAGACCATCCAGGAGTTCCGACCATTGTATTATTTGGGATTGCCATTCTGGTAGGTCTGGTTGGTGGATTGATTATCGGTGTGGTTGTAGCAAAGGGAAATGTAATTCCGATTATAGCAACTCTTGGATTTATGAATATCTACAGAGGAGCCACTTATCTGGTGGCAAATAACCAATGGATTGCAGCCTATCAGGTACCTGAGGGATTTAAGGCATTTACGCTAGGCAAGATCGGGCCGTTTAACAATATGATTATAGTTGCAGCAATTTGTTATATCCTCTTTGGATACTGTATGAAATTTACGAAAATAGGTCGTAAGATATATGCAGTCGGTTCAAATGCTGAGGCAGCAAAGATTAGTGGTATTAATATCGATCGAATCAAACTGCTGGTATATTCATTGATGGGGGCATTGTGTGGTCTGTGCGGCGGGCTGTGGGTTTCCAAATATGCATCAGCACAAGGAGATGCGGCTAAGGGAATCGAGATGGATGTCATTGCAGCATGTGTCATCGGAGGTGTCAGCCTGAACGGTGGTAAAGGAACAGTGCTCGGAGTTCTGCTGGGGTCGATTACAATCGGTATTTTAAATAATGCACTTCCACTCATCAATGTTTCATCTTTCTGGCAGGATGCCATAAAAGGGTTGATTATCATCGCAGCAATTATACTAAATGTTGTTACACAAAGAACGATGGACAGAAACAATCTGAAGAGGAGGGAAATGTAATCATGGATGTGAAAAAGAGAATTATTTCTGCAGAAAAGCAATTTTCACTGAAAAAGAGTTTCCTTCAATGGGAAGTATTCCTGCTACTGATCTTTATCGTTATTAATATCATGAACGCATTTATTTCTCCGTATTATATGAGCGTATCTGGATTGTTTACAGCAACATCTTCATTCCTAGAAAAAGCGTTTGTAGCATTACCGATGGCATACATATTGGTACTTGGAGATATTGATATTTCAGTTGGTGCGACTGTGGCACTGTCGTCGGTTACAATGGGCGTTGCATACGCAAACTTTGGTCTGCCGATGGGTGTATGTGTTATCATTTGCTTGCTGACAGGCACAATCTGCGGGCTGATCAATGGTTTGATTCTGTCAAAGTTCCCAGAGCTGGCACCCATGATCGTTACATTGGGAACGCAGATTCTGTATCGAGGGATTGCGACAATGATACTAGAGGATAAGGCAGCAACAGGTCTGACTAGTGTGACATGGTTTAGTAATCTTTACTGGGGAACGATTGGACCAGTACCTTATATGCTGATTATATTTGTGATTTGTGCAATCGGGTTCGGCGTGGTACTTCATAAGACGACATTTGGAAGAAGATTATACGCAATTGGTAGTAATAGTGTTGCTAGTAGGTACGCAGGCATCAATGTACAGAAAATCAGATGTATTGTGTTCACCTTGACAGGTCTGTTTTCAGCAGTTACAGCATTATTCCTGACAGCACGTATGGGAAGTACCAGACCTAACGTAGCAGAAGGATATGAATTGGATGCAATCTCTATGGTAGTGCTAGGAGGGTTTTCAACCTCTGGCGGTAAGGGTAGATTCATAGGAGCCATCATCTCCATCTTTATCATTGGCTTCTTGAGATATGGTCTTGGACTGGTAAATGTACCTTCACAGGCAATGTTGATCATTATCGGTGTTCTGCTGATCTTTGCGGTAATGGCACCAAGTCTGAATCTTGGAGAGAAATTTAGGAAATTATTTCAAAAAATGAAAAAAGCAGAATAGACATGTAAGACTAACTATGATATAAACGGTAGATACCGCTTATATAAAAGGAACCAGTAATCCATTCTTAGAAACAGGAAGGAAGATTACTAAAACAAACATTCATTATTTAGGGAGGAAAACCAAAAATGAAGAAAAAGTTACTTAGTACAGTACTCAGTGTAGCTATGGTAGCAGCATTACTTGCAGGCTGTGGCAGCAAGGCGGCCGATACAGCAGCACCAGCAGCAGATGCAGCAGCAGAAGCAGCACCAGCAGATGAAGCGGCACCAGCAGCAGAAGAAGCAGCAGCAGAGGGTGGCGTAGCAGGTAAGACAATGGCAATTCTCGTAAAGAGTGCAGGAAATCCTTACAACGAGAAGGAATCAGTAGGCTTCCAGGAAGTGATCGAAGCAGCAGGCGCTACATGTATCGTAAAAGCTCCTGAATCAGCAACAGCAGAGGCACAGATCACAATGATCAATGAACTTGTTGCTCAGAAGGTAGATTCTATTGCAATCGCTGGAAATGATGCAGATGCATTACAGCCAGCTCTGACAGCAGCTATGAATGCAGGTATCAAGGTTTGTTCAGTTGACTCAGCAGTTAACAAGGATAGCCGTATGGTACACGTAAATCAGGCAGGTATCACTGAAATCGGTGTTACACTTGTAAATGCAGTAGCAGATATCGTAGGCTCTGATGGCGGACAGTTTGCTATTCTTTCTGCAACAAGCCAGGCTACAAACCAGAATGCATGGATTGCAGCTATGGAAGCAGAGTTAGAGAAGGATTCAAGAGGACTTGAGCTTGTTAAGATTGCTTATGGCGATGATGAATTCCAGAAATCAGTTGATGAGACAGAAGCTCTGTTAAAGAACTACCCAGATCTGAAATGTATTTGTGCACCTACTACAGTAGGTATTATGGCAGCAGGCAAGGTACTTCAGGACAAGAGTTCAGCATGTAAACTGACAGGTCTTGGACTTCCATCTGAAATGGCTGATTATATCGGAGCTGACAAATCTTGCCCTTATATGTTCCTGTGGAACCCGATTGATATCGGACGTTTGGCTGCATACACATCTATCGCTCTTGTACAAGGTGATATTACAGGTGCTAATGGTGATCAGTTTACAGCAGGAGACCTTGGAGCTTATTCTATCGTAGCTGCTGAAGATGGTGGTACAGAAGTAATCTTAGGACCTCCGTTTGCATTCAATCCTGAGAATATCGACGAGTGGAAGACAATTTACTAAATTGGTTTTATAAACAAATATCAGGATTACCCGCTTCTTAATGAAGCGGGTAATTTTGAAAAATAAACGGAAAGTATAGGAGGATAAGACTGTGATCAAAGGCTTTAAAATGAAGCTCTATGAAGGCATGCATGATGAGTATGAGAAACGCCATAATGAACTCTGGCCGGAAATGGCCGATATGATTCATGAATATGGCGGAAAAAACTATACCATCTTCTGGGATCAGGAAACCAACATCCTGTTTGGATACATTGAAGTAGAAGATGAAGAAAAGTGGGCAAAGAGTGCCGACACTGTCATTAATCGTAAATGGTGGGACTTTATGGCGCCTGTCATGGAGACCAATCCGGATAACAGTCCGGTAGCTGTTGATCTGAAGAATGTCTTTCATCTGGACTGATGAAATCGAAAACTACGACCTCCGTGTTATTGTACATGGGGGTCTCTTGTTTTCATCACTTGCTTTTAAAACTCATTTCAAAACTCAATTCAAATCTCGATTCAAATCTCAATTTAAAGCTCAATTCAAATCTCAAAGCTCAAATATTCAATTTTCTTGTAAATTATCCTGCATTTTGTTATACTAAACGTAACTAGTTTACATATGGAAGGAGGCATGAAATATGCTTGCAACGCTAATTCCTTTTTTTGATAAAGATATGAGGGTCAGTGCTTATTCTCTGTTTTCTCAGAAACAGAATCATCTTCTGAACCCAGCATCTCAGGGCTTTGGACGTCATGATGGAGCAGGACGTGTGAATGGGCTGGAGATCATTCAGGCGATGGGGATGGATACATTATCGCCTGGCACTGATGTATTTGTACCAGTTGGAAATATAGCCGTATTTTCAGATATCGATGAGCAGTGCAAAATGCAGAAAAAGCAGCTGGTTCTGCTATTTGATAATACGGTACTGAATGAGGAAATGTATATCCGCAGACTAATCGAATTAAAGCAGTCAGGATACAAGCTTGCTGCTCGAAAGATACCGATTTCCGAGTTTGAAACACGCAAAGAGTATTTGAAGCTGATGGATTATATCATTTTGGATTGTAAGAAAATAGATGTGATGAAGGCAAAGGTTTATTTCAAACAGGTGTATCCGAATATCAAGATTTGTGTGGGCAATATTGATACACAGGAGCAGTTTGACGAGTATAAAACAGATGAGAGTTTTTTGATGTTCGAAGGCGGTTTCTATCGTTTGCCGGTTACAAAGGGAGAGGCTAAGGTTGCACCTTTGAAGGCTAATTATTTAGAACTGTTGAAAATGGTCAATGGTGAAGAGTTTGAACTGACTAAGGCGGCGGATATTATAGGTCGTGACACTGCACTCGTAGTGGACCTGTTGAAAATGGTCAATAGGATGAGTGTGAATTCTGGTATCACAACCATCAGACATGCTGCTGCAATGTTAGGACAGAAGGAATTAAAGAGATGGATTAACACAGCAGTAACTAAGGAACTTTGTTCAGACAGACCGAATGAGGTGACCAGATTATCACTGTTACGTGCAAAATATGCAGAATTGCTGGCGCCGTATTTCGGATTAACCATAAAGTCTTCGGAACTTTTTCTAATGGGCTTGTTTTCTGTGCTGGATCTGATCCTAAACCTTCCGATGGAGGAGGCACTCAAAAGGGTCAATGTTTCAAAAGAAATTACAAACGCACTGGTCAATCAAAAGGGAGAGCTTGCTCCTGTTTTGGAATTTATGCAGCAGTACGAAAATGCCAACTGGCAGGAGGTATCTCGTCTGATGATCGTCATGAATCTTGGTATGGAAGATATTTATCAGGCATATACAGAATCACTGTGCTGGTATAAAGATGTGTTTTTCTTGTAAGTAGGGCGCAAGATACGAATAGATGGCTGCTAGATTAATGATCTGTTTCAGCACACCTGTAGCTACGAGGCGTTGTAAGGAAATGCTTGCGGAAGATTTTATGGAAGTAGCTTGTGTTATCGTAGCCAACTGCAGCGATGATATGCTCTACTGGAAGCTTTGTGGTAGAGAGCAAAAAGGCAGCCTGATTCAGGCGCTTTTGCTGCAGCAGTTCTGTGAATGTAAAATGTGAATATTGTTTAATCAAACGGCTTAACTGATAGACTGGCAGGGATGTGATCTTTGCCAGTTCGGTCAGGGAGGACGTTTTATAGTTTTCTTCGATATATTTCAGACAGGTAAATACAAGGTTTTGTTCATATTGTGCTGGATTATTTTGACTGATACGGTCAGTGCAGTTGATGAGTTGCAGAAAGAGCAACCCCATTGTAGTTTGGTTGATATAGCGACGGTTGGGCTGTTTGTTCAGCAGAGACCAGATCATATTCTCCATCAGGTTCTGGATTGGGAGGATATCAGTCACCTGAAAGTGAAGATAATCTCCCATGCGGAAGTCCTTGCGCAGAGAACCAACTAGAAAATCACGCAGTACATTTTCATCCTTCATCATGGAAAAGGACATATCAAAAAACTCTGGCAAAATAATAAAGTTAATTGCAATATCGTTTTCACCAGCAGGCAAGATCTCCTGTGACGCATTTTGATTTAAAAAGAGCAGTTCTCCCTGCTTCAAAGTGATGGTTGTCTGGCCATTGATGATATGTGTGGTCGTACCAGAACACATATAGATAATCTCCACATAGTTGTGGCGGTGCTTTGGAAAGTGTACAAATCTGGTATTTGGACGTAAATCAATCAGCTTACCACGTTCCAGCATTTTACCGCTGTCAATGACAAACTCCTTTGTTGTAGAATAAAGACTCTTTTCTACATCTGTTTTTCCATCCAGTATTTTCTGCTCCTCGGGTGTAATCATTCTCAAGGAATTTAATAATTCAGAGTCCATGTAAATCTCCTATCACTGTCTTTAGGATATCATATATTTTATAAAGTTGCAAATAAGGACGGTAAATCATACAAATACCGCCCTTATTTTCTTGTATAAAATGCGTTATATTAATGGTGGTTATAGATTATTCCATGTATAGGTGCATTTTGGTGGATTGTCGTAATTGGCCACGCCAATTCTCGAAAATGCACTTACAGGGATGAGTCTTATTTGTAAAAGAAAGTATACGGAGGGTTATTCTTGTGGGGAATTATTATTTGGCAATTGATATAGGAGCATCCAGCGGACGCCACATATTAGGCAGTATTGAAAACGGGAAAATGGTGCTAGAAGAGATATACCGATTTGAAAATGGTATGAAGAAAAAGGATGGTCATCTGTGCTGGGATGTAAATGCGTTGTTCAATGAAATCAAGACGGGGATTAGCCGTTGCAAGCAGATCGGTAAGATACCTGTAACTATGGGTATTGATACATGGGCGGTAGACTATGTGCTGCTGGATCATGAAAATCATATACTGGGCGAGACTTATGGCTACCGTGATAAACGGACGACAGGCATGGACGACAAGGTCTATGAGATTATTCCACTAGAAGAGCTGTATGCCAGAACAGGGATTCAGAAGCAGATCTTTAACACAATCTATCAATTGATGGCGGTGAAGCTGCAGACGCCGATTTTGATGCAGAGAGCCACAGATTTTCTGATGCTGCCAGATTATTTTCATTTTCTTCTGACAGGAAACAAAGTTTCTGAGTATACAAATGCCACATCGACTCAACTGGTCAATCCAGATACGAAGGAATGGGACTATGACTTGATTCAAAAACTTGGATTTCAGAAAAAAATGTTCAGACCATTATCAATGCCAGGCACATCAGTTGGCAGATTTTCTGATGAGATCAGAGAAGAGGTCGGATTTGACTGTGAAGTAGTGTTACCTGCGACACATGATACTGGATCAGCAGTACTGGCTGTTCCAGCTAAGGAAGATGACTTCCTGTATATTAGCTCTGGAACCTGGTCATTGATGGGAATCGAGGCAAAGCAAGCAAACTGTTCAGTTGAATGTATGCAGGCGAACTTTACAAACGAGGGTGGATATGAATATCGGTTCCGATTCTTGAAAAATATCATGGGATTATGGATGATCCAGTCAGTACGTCATGAACTAGACGATCATTATTCGTTTGCCAAGCTATGTGAACTAGCAGAAGAGGTACATGACTTTCCAAGTCGTGTCGATGTCAATGCATCATGTTTCCTTGCTCCAGACAACATGACAGAGGAAATCAAGAGGTATTGTGAAAAGACTGGACAGCAGATTCCGAAGACGGTAGGAGAGATTGCAACGGTCATCTACCAGTCATTATCAGAAAGCTATGCAGATACAGTCAAGGAAATTGAGAAAATCACAGGCAAGTCCTATGATGCAATTTATATCGTTGGCGGTGGCTCTAATGCGGAGTATTTGAATCAGTTGACGGCGGAAAAGACTGGAAAGCGGGTCTATGCAGGACCAGGTGAGGCAACGGCGATCGGCAACATCACGGCACAGATGTTAGCTGGAAAAGAGTTTTCAGATGTGAAGAGTGCCAGAGCATGTATTTATTGTTCATTTGAAATAAAGGAAATCAAATAAAATAAAATGGAGGAAATGAATATGACAACAGAACAAAGATATGAATCCGCAAAGGAGATTTACAAAGCAATTGGGGTAGATACAGAAGCAGCAATTGCTAAGCTACAGAAGTTCCCGATTTCGATGCATTGCTGGCAGGGGGATGATGTAACCGGATTTGACCACGAAGGTCCGCTATCAGGAGGCATCCAGACAACAGGTAATTATCCAGGCAAGGCTACAACACCAGAGGAGTTGATGGCAGACATTGATCAAGCACTCAGCCTGATCCCAGGAAAACACAGATTGAACCTGCATGCGAGCTATGCGATTTTTGAGCCTGGTCAATTTGTGGACAGAGACAAACTGGAGCCGAAGCATTTTCAGAAATGGGTAGATTTTGCTAAGCAGAGAGGCATCGGTATTGACTTTAATCCGACGTTCTTTTCTCATGATCAAGTTGTGAATGGACTGACGCTTTCTTCTCCAATCAAAGAGGTACGTGACTTCTGGATTCGCCACGGCATTGTGTGCCTAAAGATTGCTGAGTATTTTGCTACAGAGCTGGGAACACCCTGCGAGCTGAACTACTGGATTCCAGATGGCTATAAGGATGTACCAGCAGATCGTACAGCACCACGTGCCAGATTCAAGGATTCCCTGGATCAGATCCTGGCAACTCAATATGATAAGAGCAAGGTGCTGGTAGCACTGGAGTCCAAGGTATTTGGAATCGGTGTTGAGTCTTATACAGTAGGATCATCAGAGTTTACTGTAAATTATGCAGCCAGAAACGGCATTTTGAGTCTGATGGACAATGGTCATTATCATCCGACTGAGGTTGTATCAGATAAGATTCCATCAATGCTGTTGTTCAATGATAAAATAGCATTGCATGTAACGAGAGGTGTGCGTTGGGATAGTGATCATGTAGTGATCTTTGATGACGAGACAAAAGAGATTGCAAAAGAGATCGTCAGAAATGATGCAATGGACAGAGTTCTACTCGGACTGGATTTCTTCGATGCTAGCATCAATCGTATCTCTGCATGGGTGGTTGGTATGAGAAACATGCAGAAGGCTATGCTGTTTGCACTGCTGCAGCCAAATGAGAAGCTCACAAAGCTGCAGAATGATTCAGAGTTCACAGAACTCATGATGCTGCAAGAGGAATTGAAGCTGTATCCGTTCGGTGATGTGTGGAATTACTTCTGCAAGACAAATGGTGTACCAGAGAAGGAAGACTGGTTTGCCGAAGTACAGAAGTATGAGAAGGATGTGCTGTCAAAGCGTTAGTCTTATGGCAGAATACGAATCAAACATTCATGTTCCGCTGGATACAATAAAATACGATAGATGTCATGTTTCCAAGCAGTTTTGAGGCGGGCATCTGTGATGGGGATGCACTCTGTGATACAGGTGCATCCTTTTGGTATTACGATTGTTCCGAGGGAACCGACTTGAATCACTTGATCTGTGATGATTGGCTTTTCATAGAGCATCAGACTGATAGAACAGTCAAGTGCACCATCGTAAATATCATGGAGCAGGATTCCTTGCTTCGGGGTAAATGTGACTTTTCGTACATAGCTGTTTAATAGAGCATCAGCGGGATAGCACTGTGCGAGATCCATGGTAATCGAAGAAACCCCTCCGGGACATATGGAGACATTCTGAACCTGAGCCTTGAAATCGGCACCGGCGGACTGCATGATCTCCCTTGGACGGCCGGAATTTGCTGCTATTTCATTCGGCAGCAGGAAGGTTGGCAGATTATGATAGGCGGATTGCATTGTCCATATATCATAACGGTCGAGAGAGAATGTTTTCTTTGTGTAGCTTTCTACACCGACATCAATCAGAAATGGTTTTCCGTTTTTGTAAATAATCAGGCTTCCAGTATCATTATGATTATGACTGTCATCGTTACAGCCAGCTTTGACTGCAAGCGCCCACTCATCATCACGAACGAGAAAGAGACCTATGCTCTCATAATACAGATCACGGTGCTGTATCTGCAACTCATGCAAGCCACGCTCCTGACTTGTCTGGAGTGCTTGATGGTAAAAGGAATTGATTTCTGCATATGTAAATACAGTTTGCAGACGGTAAAACAAATTGATTTCATTTGTTAAAAGCTGCTCATTCTCATCGGACTCGTTATAATCAACTGCTGCAAACAGCATCAGGTCTTCATTTTGGGTACGTTTTCCAAAGAGAAATTCCCGTACACCAGCACGTCCTGCAATCGGAGAACAGTCAGCAAAATTCGCATAGTACGGACCAGAGATATGTACATTCAATAGATAGGAAGCGATATTTCGGATTTTTTCATGCTGATAGAGATGCAAGAAGGCATTGTCTGTCACAGCATTCATGATATCCAGCGCTCCGAGAAGGCATAGTCCAGCATGACGATAATACTGAGCCCCCTCTTCACAGCAGCCGTCCTCTCCATAGTCTTTCAGAAAACAGTCAATGCTGTAGCACGCCTGTTTCATGATTCTGTCTTGTACGGAAGCATCCTGAGGAGTCAGAAAGGCTGTTAGTAGTATATTTTGCGTGCACCAGATGGTCCAGTTGCACATCGGTTCCTCTTCATTTCCCATCCACCAGAAATGACTGTGCAGATATGGCTCGATGATTCGTTCATGGATCCTTTGCAACATGAATGCAGAAATCAGGGGACTGATCTGATCCAGTTCTTCATGCATCAGATGATAGATGACTGCCAGCAATGCTCCTGTTTCACACGCAAAGAGATCTAGTATCGGTGCGGTGACATCAGGCAGGAGCAGCTGAGGTGTGTCTCTAATATAGCTGTTATGTGCCGGAAATTGCCATGCGGGCTCTTCACAGATGGAGTAGATACCGTTGATGATGTCATCCATATATGTTCCGTTGTGTGAAGTGCCTTCTGCGAGTACCAGTGCATTTAGTGCTCGGCGTTTGGCAAAGTATAATTCCTCAAAATCAGTCCGGTTTCCAGTTCTGGAAAATGCCATAAAATCGGTTGCTAGAATATGTGGGTATTGATAATTGACAAAGGTATCTCCCTGGTCAAGCAGTGATTTCAATAGCGCTGGTGGTAGCTCGTTCCATGCATCCCGTTTATTGACTGGAGAAAAGGGCTGATATTCTGATACAATTTGATATTTACAATCTCTGATTAATGTACTCACGTGGAGATACCCCCTCTACCTTTTTAAATACCTTACTGAAATAAAAGGCACTTTCATAGCCAAGACGATCTGCTATTTCATAGATTTTTAAGTTATCATTTTCCATTAGTTGTTTGGCGGTTTCGACTTTTGCCTGCGTAATATAATCATTAAAGCCGATATCACTGTTCTTCTTGAACAGAAGGCTCAGATAGTTGGAACTAATACCAAAAACAGTTGCCACATCATTGAGTGTTAGTTTTTCTTCAATGTGAGAATTGATATATTTCTTCACGCTGATGACGATATGATTTTTATAATCCTTATTGTGCAAACGGAAAAAATTACAGAGTCCGTCGCGGAAGAGAGCCAGCCAGTTCATAATCTGATTCATAGAGTTCAGACCGTAAAGAGAGCGGTAGCCGTTTGGCTCATTTGAATAGATTTCAGCTAGGATTTCTTCGCCATCTGTCAGGAGTGTGATGGACAGATATAGCAGGTTGCTGGCAGCATCGAGTGCCTGAACGGTATGTGAGGGATGGGTTTCAAAAAGGTCGATGATTGTTGTGATAATTTCATGCAGCACGTCTGCATTGTACTCATCAAATGCACGGCGCAGATCACCACGAAAGAGTGCCATATTAAACAATGTGGGAGCTTTTGGAGTATTGGCAACCTGATCATAAAATACCAACGACAGCTCGTCAGATGTATTCACAAAGATCTGTCTGGCATCGGAATAGGAGTAGGTGATATTCATAGGATCCGTTACAGTTGGACCTACAGCAGTCAAAATCGTGACATTATAATAATTATGAATCATTGTACATGTATGGGAGAGTGCCTCAGAGATGACATGTGCACTATCCGCTGCCTGTGTCTGATTCATGAAAAAGATCATCACAAAGTGTTTCAGGTCCAGAGAGATGACCTGACACGGCAGGTATTTCGAGGCGATTTCCTGTACCATCTGAAGAGAACTGTTATAGAGGTTCAGTTGCTCACCAGTGACCAAAGAATCAATGCGGTCTCCGCTGATTTCCATATAGCAGCATGTATAGTGAGCATAATCAAACACCAGATCTAGTTCACTGCATTGCATGGAGAACTGCTCTCTTGATTCAAACAGATTATTTAGCAGCCGAATATAAAATTTTTCCTTGAATAAATGAGTTTCACTTCGATTCTCCACAGAATGCAGATCAGCCAAACGATGCTCATTTACATAGGAAATAGATTTCTGAACAGATGTAGTGAGCATTTCGGGAGTCAGCTCCAGCTTAACCAAATAATCCACTACCTGATATTTGATCGCTTCTTTTACGAAGTCAAATTCTTCATAGCTGGTCAGAATGATAAAGCACGGTAAACGACCGATGGTGTCACTGCATTTTTTGGCAAGCTCCAGTCCGCTCATCAGCGGCATTTTGATATCTGCAATCACAATGTCTGGCATATGCTTTTCAATCATTTCATAAGCAATTTCTCCATTTGTCGCAGTACCGACAATGAAAACATCCAATTCATCCCATTTTAACATTGATTGAATGCCTACCTGAACAAGAGGTTCATCATCAACAATCAGAAGTTTATACATTGTGGCTCCTTTCTATGTCGCTAACTGGTTTTATAGAAGAAAACTCTATAGTATTTGGAATCAAAATGGTCATGGTAGTAGACTTGCCTAATTCACTGGTAATCCGGAGTCCGAATGCAGAACCAAATTCATACTGCAGGCGTTTGTGTACATTACGAATGCCGATTTCCTTGAACAGCTTGGAGGAACCAGTCTGCTTTTCTGTAAACAGACTCTTGATCGTTTCTTCACTCATGCCGACTCCATCATCTGTGATATCGATCTGTACTTGATGCTCTTCATTTGTGTAGATGTGTACATGGATAGCGCCCGATGCGCTCTTAGGTTCGATCCCATGAAAGATTGCATTCTCTATGAGCGGCTGCATGGTAAATCTCAGTATATTGACCTGCATCAGGGATTCATCCTCGATTTCATAATCCATCGTAATCGCACCGCCATATCGGTACTGCTGGATTGTAAAGTAATCGTTCAGCAGTGACACCTCGTCCTTTAAAGGAATGATACCAGCAGTTCCCTTGGAGATACTCTTGAGCAGACGGGAAAGAGCAGTTGTCATTTCGGCGATGCCTGTGGAGCCTTGTGTGACCGCCATCCATTTAATAGAGTTGAGGGTGTTATAGATAAAGTGAGGATTGATCTGACTTTGCAGAACCTGATATTCCAGATCTTGTTTCTTTTTCTCATCTTCGATACGCGTATTCATCAGAGTCACTACATTTTCTGAAAGATCGTTGATGCCTCGTCCGATTTCTCCCAGCTCATGATCCCATTCGATTTCTGTATCTCTGGAAAAGTCTCCGCTCGATATTTGGTTCATTTTGTTGCGAATCTTTATGACTGGTTTGCTGATGGTTCGATTCAGCAGTATAAAGAGCATGAACCAGATCATGATGATTGCACCAATGATAATCAGAAGCATATAGAGGTAGACATTTTTTTGCGCAGAGAGCTCCTGCTCAGATATTGTCTGAGATACATAACAGCCCTCCACACTGAGTGGTCTGGACACCAGCAGCATATGTCTGCCGTCTGCTGTCCTAATTTCAGTAGCATGATTATCTTCTGCGCGCAGATTGGCTGACATATCAGCAATAACCTCATAATCTCCCGTGACAGGAAGGAAATTCCCTTGATCATAAAGATAAGTATGCGTTCCGAGTGTCAGATACAGTGCACTGTTATCTGACAATGTATAACCGTTGATTGGAGTGACAAATAGATCGATACTCAGCTGGAGCAATACCCATCCGCCCTGAGTGGAATTATATTTGTACATAATCGGTCTGACAATCGGGATAATACCTTTGGCATTGCCGCGGTAAAAAGAATCGGGAAGGATACCATATGAAAAATCAAATCCATGGCTATTCAGAAGTGTATCAAAATAATCCTGTTTGGGTGCCATTTCAGCAACATTCATGGTACTCGAATAGGAAGAGGATACGATTTGAATATAGTCACCTTCATGATTTGCAATAACAGCACGATGAATAAAATTTGCTGCGCCACTGCTCTGGTATTGTTCTGTTAGCCGCTCATGTGCAGCCAGAGCCAGCAGTGAGCCCTCGCGGTTACCAGATTCTACATATTCGGATATTGTTTTATTAGTCTGACACCACCTAGTCAGTTGTGTGATATTAGACAGGTTATTCTCCATGGATTCCACAAGGAAACGAAGGTTATTCTCAGTAGACTGCAGCAGAGAGTTCTGCAGGTATTTACTGTAGATATATGAACTGGCTCCGGCGATGATGATGCCCATGGCAAGGATGACGGAGGAAGTGATTAACAGTATTTTTTTCTGGATTCTGTTGGAATTTTTTTTGTTCATGCTATTATTATAGGAAGAAACATTGAAGATGTCCACAGGACAATAAAATTTTGCATGAATTCATAAAATAATACATGTTTTTATGAACATCAAAATGGAACAGGAATAAAATTTGAATGAAATCATAATTATTTCCATTCTGTTCATGAAATTATTTTTTTATACTGATACCAGAGTTCGAAATAGTTCGGATTCGTAATCAAATGAATCAGGAGGGTTTATTGTGAAAAAGAGATTACTCAGTATCTTACTTACAACAGCTATGGTAGCCACATTACTGGCTGGCTGTGGCAGCAAGGCAGCAGAGTCAGCACCAGCAGCAGAGGTACCAGCAGCAGAGGAAGCACCGGCAGAGGCGCCTGCAGCAGAGGAGCCAGCAGCAGAGGCAGAAGAGCCAGCGGCAGAGGCAGTGACACTCAAATGGGCTATCTGGGATAAGGACACAACAGCTTACTGGCAGGCGATCGTAGATGCTTATCAGGCAGCAAATTCTAACGTAACGATTGAAATGGTTGACCTTGGATCAACAGATTATATGACAGTGCTTGCAACAGAGCTGTCAGGCAGCGGTTCAGACTTTGATGTTGTTACAGTCAAGGATGTACCAGGCTATGCAACACTGGTACAGAAAAATGCAATCATCGCGCTGGATGACTATATCAGCGGTGCTGGCATCGATCTTTCACAGTACGCAGGAGCAACTGATCAGGTAACAGTAGACGGCAAGCTGTATGAGCTTCCATTCAGAAATGATTTCTGGGTTATGTTCTACAACAAGGATCTGTTTGATGCAGCAGGAAAAGCATATCCTACAAATGACATGACATTTGATGAGTATGATGCACTGGCTAGAGAAATGACAGACACAACATTTGGCTCACAGGTATATGGTGCTCATTACCATACATGGAGATCAGCAGTTCAGTTATTTGGTGTATTAGACGGAAAACACACAATTCTGGATGGCGAGTATAATTTCTTTAAACCGTATTATGATATGGTTCTGAACGAAGAGGCAGATGGTGTTTGCAGAAAGTACACAGATCTGAAGACAGAAGAACTTCACTATTCAGCAGCATTCTCAGGCGGCGATGTAGCTATGATGAATATGGGTTCATGGTTTATTGCAACGATGATTACACAGCTCAAGGACGGTGGAGAATATGACCCAGCTCTGTGCGGCAACTGGGGTATCGTAAAATATCCTCATGCAGATGGCGTAGAAGCAGGTTCTACTCTTGGTACGATCACAGGTCTTGCAGTGACAAGCGCTTCAGCACAGCAGGATGCAGCATTTGACTTTGTGAACTGGGTCAGTGGTGCAGAGGGTGCGAAAGTTATGGCTGAGACAGGTAACTTCCCAGCGATCATGACCGATGAGGTAGCAAATATCATCACATCACTGGAAGGCTTCCCAGCAGATGCTGAAAGTAAGGAAGCATTGAGTGTATCTAATTTGTATCTGGAAGTTCCTTATGCAGAAAATGTATCAGAGATTAACTCAGTACTTGATTCCTACCATGGAAGTATCATGTCAGGTGAAATGACCGTTGATGAGGGTATTGCAGCAATGAATGAAGAAGTAGGTAAGGTTTTAGCAAAATAATAAACAATTATAGATTGCAGATCAATGGGCCGGCATTACCAAAGCCGGCTCAATCTGTCCAATCATGTCGAGATCAAACAGCCGGACAGGAGACTGATGTTATGGAAAATGTGAAACAAATCAGTGAAGAAAAAGAAAATAAAATACAGGAACTGCAGCAGGAACTGGATCTGCTCATCAGAGCAATCAGTGACGAGCATGAGCCTGTTCAAAAACGGAAAATGAGTGTCAGGGTAGACACTTTACATAGAAAGATCTCTCATCTGAAATCAGGAAAACTGATTAGCAGAGAGGGTAAGAGAGATTTGGTGGCATATTCATTTATTGCTCCTAATTTTATCGGATTTGCGGTATTTACTTTGATTCCGATTATTTTTGCATTTGCACTTGCGTTCTTGCAATGGGACGGGAGTAATCCGATCCAGTTTACAGGATTGGATAATTTTAAAGCGCTATTGTCAGATACGTTCTTTTTGGCAGCATTAAAGAACACTATTATTTATTGTATCGGAACAGTACCTTTGACGATGATTGCCTCTCTGGGGTTGGCAATCATTCTGAATCAAAAGGTATTTGGCAGAGGGATTTTCAGGACATTGTCGTTTTTTCCATATGTGGCTTCTCTGGTAGCGGTAACAGCTGTGTGGAAGATGCTGTTTCATCCGTCAAAAGGACCAATCAACAATGTGCTGTACACGATCTTCAAGGTGCCAGCTGAGAGTCTGCCACAGTGGTTTACTGGTTCACTGGTGGTGATGTCCATGATTCTGTTCAGTGTGTGGAAATACATGGGCTATTATATGGTCATCTATTTGGCGGGGCTGCAGGGTATTTCTTCAGAACTGTATGAGGCAGGCAACCTCGATGGTGCAGGCACATGGCAGAAATTCAAATATATTACATGGCCGCAGCTTCGTTCTACTACATTCTTCGTAGTAGTTATGTTAACCATAAACTGCTTTAAAGTATATGATATTGCAATTATGCTCGCTGGAGGTGGCAGCGGTGAATTGACCCCATCTGGGACGGTTTTAGTCTACTACATCTACCAGAAGGCGTTTATCGACTGGAAGCTCGGTTATTCTAGCGCAGTTGCAATGGTACTGTTTGTGATGGTACTTTTAGTTACGATTCTTCAGTTCAGAGGACAGGCAAAATATGAGAAGGGGGAGGCATAATCATGAAATCAGCTAAGAAAAAGGCAGTTTTATCGAAAACAGTTGTTTATGTGATATTGATAATCATAGCAGTATGTATGCTGATTCCGTTCTTATGGATGTTCTCAGCGGCGATCAAGCCTGATCGTGAGGTATTCCGGATGGATCCCTTTGTATTTATTCCAGCAGATCCAAAGTGGGATAATTATTTGAAGATTTGGACAAAGATACCGTTCTTTCAATTCGTAAAAAATACGGTATTCCTGACGGTTGTGGTAACCTGTCTGCAGCTTTTGACGAGCAGCTTTGCCGCTTATGCTTTTGCCAAACTGCATTTTAAATATAGAAATGGACTGTTTCTGGCATATATTGCAACGATTGCGATGCCATGGCAGGTCTATATGGTTCCACAGTTTATCATGATGCGTGGGTTTGGATTGAATGATAAGCTAACTGCGATTATCTGTCTGCAGGCGTTTTCAGCATTTGGTGTGTTTATGATGAAGCAGTTTTATGAGGATATTCCGAATGATTTGTGTGAGGCGGCGCGTATTGACGGTATGAATGAGTATCAGATCTATGCGAGTATTATGCTGCCGTTGTCGAAACCAGCGTTGTCTACTTTGACGATTTTTACGTTTGTTGCGACATGGAATGATTATTTAGGGCCGTTGATTTACTTAAAGACGGAGGCGAAGAAGACAATCCAGCTGGGACTGAAGATGTTCATCAGTCAGTATTCTTCGGACTATGGACTGATTATGGCGGGATCGATTTTGTCTTTGATTCCAGTGTTGATTGTATTCCTTTGTCTGCAGAAGTATTTTGTGGAAGGGGTGGCTTCATCAGGCATTAAGGGGTAAGATGGTGTACGAAGCGTCGGGCCTCCCTCTCAAATCAGAGTGGGTGTGTTCATGCCTCGATGCGTCGTTCCCTTTTTTCAGGGGTATCTCATTTTATGAGAACTCTCCCCTGAATAATCAACCTCTGAGAAGCCGAAAAGCAGGAGTATGGCTCCTGCTTTTTGGCAGAGTTTTCAGGCTCCTTTGGCTTGACCTCGGCTTCACACACCCACTCTGATTTGAGAGGGAGGCCCGACGCTTCACTGGGGCTCGTGATGTAAAGACGTAGAACGGATATGTATATTTAATTTGTGAAAGTGAGATTAGGGATATGTTTGATGGGAAGCTGCAGATTAGTGATATGGAAATTGAGGATGCTTTGGGGTTTTGTGTGGAGCAGGTGAGGCGTAATCTAGGAGTGTTTACTGATGCATTTCAGAATGCGTATAGTGAGGGTGGATTTTATCAGCCGATTGAAAACGTGGAGTGGACGACTGGGTTTTGGACGGGCGAGATTTGGCTGGCTTATGAGTACAGTCACCTGAATGACTTGCGAGAGGCTGCAGAACTGCAGATAGATTCATTTGCGGAGCGAATTAGGAAAAAGATTGCAGTGGATCATCACGATATGGGCTTTCTGTATTCTCCATCCTGTGTTGCTGGCTATAAGCTAGTGAGCAGTATGGCTGGCAGGGATGCAGCCATTGCAGCTGCTGATCAGCTGATTACACGGTATCATCCAGTAGGGGAGTTTATCCAGGCATGGGGGTCGATGGATGCGCCGGAAAACTACAGGCTGATCATTGACTGTCTATTAAATCTGCCGTTGCTTTATTGGGCAAGTGGGGAAACGGGGGACGTGAAGTATTGTGAGATTGCACAGAAGCATATCCACACGGCATTGGCCAATGTGGTACGTGAGGATGCTTCTACTTGGCATACTTTTTTCTTTGATATGAAGACTGGAAAGCCAGATCATGGGGCTACCTGTCAGGGCTATAAGGATGGTTCTGCATGGGCGAGAGGACAGGCATGGGGGATTTATGGCTGTGCACTGGCTTACCGTTATACAAAGCAAAAGGAGTATATCACGTTATTTAAGCGAGTGACTGCGTATTTTCTGGAGCATTTGCCTAAGGATATGATACCGTTCTGGGATTTGTGTTTTACAGATGGGGATGATCAGCCACGTGACTCTTCGAGTGCATCGATTGCTGCCTGCGGTATGTTGGAAATGGCAAAGTATATGGATACAGAAGATGCGAAATTTTATACAGAAATAGCAAAAAAACTAATGAAATCGCTATATGACGATTACGCAGTGAAGAATCCTGAGACTTCTAATGGACTGGTGCTGCATAGTACCTATTCAAATCATTCTCCTTATAATACATGTAATCATTATGGTGTGGATGAGTGCAATTCGTGGGGGGATTATTTCTATATGGAAGCATTGATGAGGCTGCATGAGGACTGGAATCCCTACTGGTAGAGAGATTGTATCGGACCATCGTGTAAAAATAGTGAGGAGCGTTTGGAATGAGTAAGCACTATGAGCAGTTAGAGCTACATAAAAAAGAGGATTTTCAGAGGCTGATGTTGAAGCTGCTGAATCCGTTGAAGCCATATTACAGTGAGAGTGGGGCGCGTTTAAATCTGGGTGTGACGATGGCACATTATGATCAGAATGCGACGTGGATGGAGGCATTTTCGAGACCGCTTTGGGGACTGGTGCCATTTTGGGCAGGCGGTGGCTCTGATGAGGCGTTTGAGGAGCTTTATCGTAGGGGGCTAGCAGCAGGAACGGATGAAAATCATCCAGAATACTGGGGAGAGTGCAGCGATTTTGACCAAAGATTTGTGGAAATGGCAGCCATTTCCTATGGAATCCTGTTTACACCAGAGATGATCTGGAATCCATTGTCTGATCATGAAAAGGATTGTCTGGCAGCATATCTGCTTAAAATCAATGCACATCCGCTTCCTGTATGTAATTGGATTTTGTTTGCCGTACTTGTCAATATTGCACTGAAAAGTGTCGGCAGACCATATAGTGAGAAAATGCTGGAAACTTATCTGCAGGGGCTGGAGACATTCTATTTGGGAGACGGATGGTATCAGGATGGTGATTCAGGGCAGAAAGATTACTACATCTCATTTGCCATTCATTTTTACTGTCTTGTATATGCCAAAGTCATGGGACAGGATGATTCTGTGCGCGCAAATCTTTATAAGGAAAGAGCCAGGGTGTTCGGACAGCAGTTTATCTACTGGTTTGACGAGACGGGAGAGGCTTTGCCGTTTGGACGTTCTCTGACGTATCGATTTTCGCAGGTCAGCTTTTTTAGTGCATGTTTGTTGGCAGATGTGTATCCATTTTCGCTTGAGATTATGAAAGGACTGATCGTACGTCATCTGCAAAACTGGATGGAAAAGCCGATCTTTGACAGGGATGGTATTCTGACAATCGGATATGGCTACCCGAATTTGATGATGGCGGAACGTTATAATGCACCAGGTTCTCCCTATTGGGGTATGAAGACATTTGCCTTTCTAATGCTTCCAAATGAGCATCCATTTTGGATGGCTAAGGCGGCAGATTATCCGAAAGAGCTGATTGGAACTGCCTGTGCGATGCCAGCAGCAGATATGCTGATGTGGCACTATGGAACACATACAACGGCCTATACACCAGGGGTATATAGTCCAAACGGTCATGGACAGATTGTAGCAAAGTACGGAAAGTTTGCCTATGACAGTAGATTCAGCATCAATATGGCTAAATCAGAGTATGAATTACATGAGAATGCACCGGATAGTATGCTGGCATTTTTCATTGATGGCTATGTATATGTAAGAAGGATCTGTGAGGAGCATAAAATCACTAATCAGAGCGTATGGTCAAGATGGAGTCCATATCCTGGAATCGAGGTGGAGACGACAGTCCTCCCCGATAAAAACGGGCATGTGAGAATCCATCAAATCAAGAGCAGTGTACCCTGTGTGGCGTATGACTGTGGATTTGCGGTCAATAGAGGAAGTACAGAGTCTGTTGGGTATGACAGTGTGGTGGATGGCAATGCTGCAAGGGCATTTAATTCCTACTCAAGCTGTACAGTCCAAGCCGATGAGGGACAGGGAGTAGGCGAAATCATGATAGCAGATCCGAATCTGAATCTGCTATACCCAAAGGTAGCAGTACCTGCAGTGAAATACCAGATCAGGAAAGGAAAGCAGACGATACAGACTGGAATCTATGTATCAGTTCAGTAGGGAGGCTTGTAAGGATGGCGAAGATGAAACTTAAGATTTTGAGAAATGGGCAGAATGGATTGGAAACAACAGCAGTGAACAGTGGGATAGATGAGGTTGGTCTGGTGTATACAGCAGCGTATACAGATGGAGATCAGATTGTCTTTCAGTGTGATGAAGCAGGGTATTATGTCATACAGCTGGATGATGCAATAGGAGAATGTTTGGTTTACATAAAAACAGACACTATGAAGTTTCCCGTTCCGCTGGGGGAGAAGAGTGCTTGCTATTCTCCAAAGAGCTTCATTGGCAACAAGCATCTTCTGTATGCACGAAAAGCAACAGACGGGGAAACTGTGGCATACAGAAATTTGTGTCTGAATCGATATGACACCCATGAGAATAGGAGCTGCTATCCACATGCATCAGCAAATATTGAGACACGCGGAGAGTCTGTATTTGCAGCGAAAAATGCAATCAACGGAAACAGAGAGAATCATTCTCACGGAGACTGGCCATTTGAGTCATGGGGCATCAATATGGATGTGAATGCAGAGATGCTTGTAGAGTTCGGACGCACTGTAACAGCAGATAAGGTTCGTATGTATACACGATCGGACTTTCCTCATGACAGTTGGTGGACACAGGTAACGCTTCAGTTTTCAGATGGATCAGAGCTGATATGGAATCTGGAGAAGTCTGATCTTGCACATGAGATTATATTTCCTGCAAAGCAAATCGAGTGGGTGCGACTCTGCCACCTGATAAAAGCAGATGATCCATCACCGTTCCCAGCACTGAGCCAGTTTGAGGTGTACGGGACAGAGGCAACTGGGATAGAGGCATGAGGGAAATAGCTTGACAGACTGTTTTGTGAGTCATAGAATGAGGTGGAGCGAAACGTTTCGCGATGGAGAAATCAACTATGACATTGAAAGAAATAATGAAGAAAATCCCAGCAGGATTGATGATCATTCCTATGTTTCTGGGAATGCTGATTCATACATTTTGCCCACAGGTACTGGAGATCGGTTCCTATACAACGGCTACCTTTTCCAATGCAGGAGCATCAACGGCACTGGGCATCCAGCTCGTGTGCCTAGGCAGCAGATTACAGTTTAAAGAAATCGGAACAGTGGCAAAGCGTGGAGGGATTCTGCTTTTCTCTAAGTTTGCAGCGGGGTTGATAGCGGTATTGATTGTAGGCAGATTACTGGGGTCTGCGGAACTGCTGGGGATGAGCCTGCTGGCAATTGTATGTGCCATTTCAAACACAAACGGAAGTATTTATCTGTCTCTTATGTCTTTATATGGAGATGAAAAAGATGCAGCTGCAGTGCCGATTATTACGATCAACAACGGACCATTCTTTCCGATTTTGATTCTCGGGGTAGCAGGTCTGGCTTCTTTCTCTTGGATAGCGGTTTTGGCGGCTCTATTACCGATTATCATCGGAATGCTCATTGGAAATATCAGTGCTGATGCCAGAAAGTTCTTAGATCCGGGAGTGGCATTATTGCTGCCGTTTATTGGATTTACGCTAGGAGCAGGAATAGATTTGAGGGATATCGGGAATGCTGGAGCAGCCGGCATTCTTTTGTCGTTTGTGGCACTTACCTTTGGACTGGGAATTTCCTACCTATGTGACCGTCTGATTGGCAGACGACCAGGCTATGCAGCTGTAGCAGCCAGTGCAACTGGAGCCAATGCAGTCGCAGTACCAGCAGTCATCGGTGCAGTGGATGCAGCATGGCAGCCCTACGTGGCATCCGCAACTGTGCAGATTGCCGCAGCAGTTGTTATCACAGCAATTCTGATTCCGTTAGTAACAAAGTGTGTGATGCAAAGATGAATGATCTAATTGCTTTTTCGACCCTTCCAAATCAGACTAAAATGCGGTCATCAGAGATCTGGACAGTAGCATTTTATACCTTTTCAATAAGAATTTATATAGCGTTCTCATCTCATTCGGGATAGCATAGAATCGTGAAGTTTTAATGCGTATTATGCTTAACTTGAAATGGGAGATTTTTACAATGAAAAAAAGAGAACGAAAGAGTAAGAGTAAGAGTAAGAGTATTGGAATCAGAGGTAAGTTGATTATTGCATTTATGACATCTATTCTGTTTATTCTGTTTTTGGGTATTGTTTCATATAGCAAAGCTTCCGAAGCAATTATAAATAGATATATGGAGGCAACATTAAACACGGTAGCTCAGACAGGGCAGTATTATCATTTGCTTTTTCAGACTCTAGAGAATAAATCATTAGAAATTGCCTCAAATTCGAATGCGAGAGATTATTACAGTGGTCTTTACGAAGGAGATCATGTAAAAGAAGAGATGTTGTACGGACAATTCAGCCGAACACTAAAGCAGATCAGTATGGCAGATGAGAACATCAATCTTCTTTGTATTATGGCACCTAAGGGTAAGGCATATACGACAATAGGAACAATCATGAAGGATGCCTATTCAGAGTATGAAGCGTCACAGGAAGGGCAGGCTGCAACAGTGTCTTCACAAGCATTGTGGAGAGGATATCATGAATTTCTTGACGAGAAATTACGCATTTCTCCAGAGGATTATGCTGTTTCATTGAGTAGAGAAGTTGTTGATAACTACAACAATCCGATTGGGGTGCTGACTATGGATATCAAGACGGAAGCATTACAGAAACCCTTAGTTGGTATTCATATGCCGCAGGGGAGCATTTGCAGTATTGTTGTACCAGACGACAGAGAAGTTACAAGGGATGGAATCAGTGTAGAAAATACATTTGTAAACAACGGATTATATAAAACAGCTTTATTGGCTGATCAAGATACAGGTATCATTTATACGCAATATAATGGGGAGTCACATCTTTTTTTATATGCTAAAGTTGGCTATGGAGACAGCATATTGTGCACTTTGGTTCCGGAGTCGGTTGTAACCAGTCAGGCAGATGAAATAAGGAATCTTACAGTGATTGTAGTTTTGATAGCGACTATTGTTGAGCTCATGATTGCCTTCTTAATATCAGGAGGAATAGGAAATACCATACATAGAATCAACCAAGCGGTCAGCCGTGCAGAGGAAGGAGATTTGACAGTTGAGTTAAGTACAAAACGCAAGGATGAATTCAGACAGCTGACAAAACATGTATCAGGTATGCTGACAGGAATGAAGGGACTGATATACAGGTCAGCTGAGGTGTCAGAGGCAGTGTCTTTTTCAGCTCAGAATGTTGCAGTATCTTCAGGGGATTTCGTGGAGGTTTCGGAAAGAATAGCAACGGCAATTAACCAGATGGGTGAGGCGTTGTCCATACAGTCAGAAGATGCAATTATGTGTCAGGATAAAATGCTGCATCTAGATCACGAAATCACAGGGATGCGGGAATGCGCAGGACGAATAGAATCACTATCAGAAAGTACAAGAGCAATTGTTGAGGATAGTAAACCAGTGGTTGATGAACTTGGAGAAAAATCAACAGCAACAGCCCAAATTACAAGAAAAGTCATTGCAAATATTGAAGATTTGGAACGAGAATCTCTCCTGATCGGAGATATTATCAGTACAATCAACACAATAGCAGATCAAACAAATCTACTTTCTCTAAATGCTTCCATTGAAGCAGCGAGAGTCGGTATTTCGGGAAGAGGTTTTGCGGTTGTTGCGGAAGAGATTAGAAAGCTTTCGGAGGAATCAGTAAGTGCATCAGCAGGAATTAGTGATATTGTTCGGTCCATTCAACAAAAAACAAAAGAAACAGTAAAAACGGCAAGAGAGGCAGAGGATACAGTGATTCAGCAGAGCATGGCTCTTGAAAGTACGGTGAGAACATTTGATACAATAACTGAACAGGTATGTGGTTTGAATGCAAATATAGGAGAGATTTTTCATAAACTAACGGACATTACACAGACCAAGAATGAAACAGTAGAAGCTGTAGCGAACATTTCAGCAACCTTAGAAGAGACAGTCGCATCTTCTGAAGAGGTGGACTCAGCAGCAAGAAAGCAGATGAATGCAGCAGAGAAGCTTAATCAAGAGGCGAAGGAACTAGGAGTACAAGCTATTGATTTAAAAACTGCAATAGCAAGATTTAAAGTATAGTATTATGACAAATTGACACAAAAAAATATCTATAGTAATTTAGTACTATAGATATTTTCGAATTTATGAAAGGAAGGCTTCTATGTATCAGGTTTTAGTAGTAGATGATGAATCTGTGATCAGAGAATCTATCAGTACACGTATACCATGGACGAATATGGGATATCAGCTGGCTGGAACCTGTGAAAATGGCAGGCAGGCGGTAGAGATTCTGCAAAGAGAGAAAATAGATGTTGTCCTGACCGATATCAGCATGCCATATATGGATGGTTTGGAGCTGGCAGAATACATCCATGAGCATTGTCCGAAGACGAAGACAATTATTATCAGCTGTTATGATGAATTTGAATATGCAAGACGTGCGATGCACTATAAGGTATTTTCCTATATTATCAAACCCATTACGGCAAAAGAAATGATGGAGACTCTGAATCATATCAAGAAGGCATTAGATGCAGAAAACAGGGAAGAATATGAACTGAGTGCTATGAAGTCAGAACTGCAGGAAAACAGAACGATGCAGAGGAATCATTTTCTGGTGGAGCTGTTGACAGGCAGGATGCATGAAGAAGAGTGTCAGCAGGGAGCACTCACATTTCAGCTAGCAGACAATCGGCGTTATTATTTAGCAGCACAGTGTGTGATTGAGGGCGATGAAGTGGTTGCTTCCGATACAGTCATACAGGTGATTGAAGATATTATGAAAGAAACGGCAGAGGGATATGTATTTTCTGGTATAGATCGATCTGTGTTTATGATATTCTACGGGAATAAAAAGCACAGCTTTATGTATGGAGCCATGACCTGTTGTGAGCACATACATGATCAGCTGCTGGCTCAATTCCAAATACATGCATCAGTCTATATGGGATCGGAACAGGAAGGATTATGCAAGCTTGCAGCGTCTTACAACGATGTCAAGAAGGTCATGGGCCAACGGTTTTTGATGAAGGACAGCTGTTTCCTGTATTATGGGGATTACTGTAATGAAGAGGTGTTAGGTGAAAAGCTGATCGATATGACCAAGTGGCGAGAAAGAATCATGCTGGCGATTCGTGCACATCTGGATATAGAGATTGAGAAGAACATTCAGGAGCTGGTACAGGTTATGAGAGAACTGTGTCTAGATAAAAATAGAATCATACTTCTATTTCAGAACCTGATTCTGTCAGTCATGGAGATTGTAGAGCTGCCAGGTATGGATAACGACGAATTGTATCATGAGGAATACAGACTGTTGGCAAGTCTCGGAGAGTGCGAGTATTTGCACGAGGCAGAAAAGAAGATGAACATATTTTGTATCAGAATTTCTGACTCCTTGGATAGTAACCGCGACAGTACAGCTAAGAGACAGGCGGCCATGGCTATGGAATATATAGAAAAGAACTACGCACAGAAGGAGTTGTCTCTGCAGATGATCTGTGATTATTTATCCATCAGTATCAGCTATTTCAGTTCGATTTTTAAGGAGTACTATCACGAGACATTTGTGGAAGCATTGACGAGGGTAAGAATCAATCATGCAAAGCAATTATTTGATATGACCGGTATGAAGACATATGAGGTGGCAGATGCAGTCGGCTACAGTGATGCCCATTATTTTAGTGCTGTTTTCAAACGTGCCACAGGATTGACTCCGACAGAATATATGAAAGGGATTCATGCATGAAGAAATTCAAACAGTATTTCGGGAGCATCCAGATGCATATGACACTGTTGTTTACGGTATTGGTGTTGATTGCATTGATCCTATTTCTGATTTTCTCGATCAGTTATACACAAAAAAGCATACTGGCAAATTCCAATGAGTATACAAAGCAGCTTGTAGAGCATGTGAATCAGGATATCGATTCGTACATCAGCTATATGGAGAATATCTCCACGGTGGTTATGAACGATTCAGATGTATATCAGTATTTGTTTTCAAAGGTGCTGACGGCCACTGAGGAACGCCAGCTTCGTATTCGTATTGCGGAGCAGTTTCAAACGATTCTATCATCGAGAACAGATATCTATAACATTGGTATTCTCTCTGATGAGGGTAAGTATCTGATTAATGACGGACGGAATATCAATGTCTATTCACAGAAAGAAAATATGAAATGGTATCAGGAAACAATGCGACAGAACGGAAGACTCGTTTTGTCATCATCTCATGTGCAGGATATCGTCAGAGATCAATATAAATGGGTCGTTACACTCAGCTCAACCATTAGTAGCGGTGAACAGACAAAAAAGAAAGGGTTGTTTTTTATTGATCTAAATTATTATGATATTGATGAGCTCTGCGAATCCATTAGTCTGGGTCAGAAGGGATATATCTATATTATTGACAGTGATGGAGAGATTGTCTATCATCCGCAACAGCAGCTGATCATCAGTGGGATTAGATCAGAGCTGATTGAGGAAATTCTGACAACGGAGAGTGATACCCTGAGTGTTGATTATCAGGGAGACCGCAAGCTGTACACGATGAGTCGCTCCAGAAAGACAGGTTGGACGGTAGTCGGTGTTTCTTACATGTCTGATTTAATGAAAAACGAGGGGCAGATTAAGCGAAGCTATGGGGGAATCACAGGCATTTTGATTCTCTTTGCAATCATACTTGCGTTTTTCTTTTCACGTATGATTACACAACCGATTAAACGACTTCAAATGACAATGGAAGGGGCTCAGTCTGGCAATCTCGTTCCGATTGAAATAAGAGCCAGTGAGAGTGAGATTGTTTCTTTAAATCATTCCTTTAACAGAATGACAACTCAGATTAACCAGCTGATGAAAAAGAATATCGAAGAGCAGCAGGCAAAGAGAAAGAGTGAAATGAAAGCACTGCAGGCTCAGATCAAGCCTCATTTTCTATACAACACACTGGACTCCATTATTTGGATGATAGAGGTTGGCGAAAATGAGAAAAGTGTAGACATGACGGCTGCACTGGCACGTTTTTTTAGACAATCCATCGGTAATTCAGACGAGATCGTTTCAATTGCTAGAGAGCTGGAATATACTAAGGCATATCTGGAAATACAGAAAATGCGTTATCAGGAGAAAATGGATTTTGTCATTGATGTGGACAAGGAAATCATGCAGGAGGAGATCGTAAAGCTTGTACTACAGCCTCTCGTTGAAAATGCACTGTATCATGGCATCAAATATAAGGAGCAGAAGGGTCTGATACGACTTACAGGAGGTTATGACAGGAGTACGGAACAGGAGGATATCGAGATTCACGTAGTCGATAACGGAGCAGGCATGTCAGCAGAGACACTGGCACATATTTTTGAACAAAAGGAAAAGAATGAAAGCGGAATCGGCATTTCTAATATACAGGATCGACTGCAGTTGTATTATGGAAATGGCTACGGGCTTTTTTATGAGAGCACGGAGGGAGAGGGAACAACGGTTACAATCAGAATCCCCAAAGGGGGTGTGCACGCATGAAAAAAAAGTGGCTGAGGATTATAATTTTAATTGCATTTGCGGTGGCAGTAGCTCTGGCGTTCATCGGAATTCGAAGGTCTGCATTTCGTGAAACAAGGCAACTGAAAATGGTGTTGATACCGAAGCTGGGAGAGGGCTCTAATGATTTCTGGACATCTGTTATCGAGGGCGCACGCATGGGAGCCAAGGAGTACGATGTGGATTTGACAGTGATGGCACCAGATTCGGAGGTCGAGTATGAATACCAGAATGAATTAATCGAACGTGCGATTGCGATGAAGCCAGATGTCATTATATTGGCACCACTTCATTATGAAAACAACACTGCTACAGCAAGCAGAATGAAAGAAAATGGCATTCAGTTGGTACTTCTGGATTCTTATCTGGACGAAGAGATACAGGACTGTTTTGTAGGAACAGACAGCTATCAGGCAGGCGTTGAGATGGGTAAGTGGATGTCGGGTTATTTAGAAGGGGATGGAGAAATCGCCATTATATCGCATATCAAGGAATCCTCCACTGCTATAGAACGAGAACGTGGAGTGCGCGCAGGCCTTGGGAATTACGGGGATCGTGTGACAGCGGTAGCGTACAGTAATGCTGACTATAAGATCGCATATGAAGAGGCAAGAAAGCTGCTAGAGAGCAATCCACGGATCACACTATTAGCAGGGCTGAACCTGCACTCAACCATCGGCAGTGCTCGTGCGGTGCGAGATCTCGGTCTGGAGGACCGAGTGACCATTATCGGATTTGACAATGTAACAGAAGCGATACAGCTGATGACGGAGGGTGTTATAGAGGGTCTCGTCGTACAAAAGCCACTCAACATGGGCTTTCTGGGAGTGGAGAATGCCGTCATGCTGGCACGAGGTGAACAGACCGAACAGGTGATTAACTCAGGAACGGCACTGATTGATATTGATAATATTTACACGATAGAGAATCAAAAACTACTATTTCCGTTCTAATATTTTGACCAGTCTTTATATCTCTATAGATTTTGATAACAGCGACACAGAGCCGAAAAACTCTGTGTCGTTTTAGTTCGTCCAAAAGGAATTCCACAGGAAATAATTCAACCTTTCAAGGAAGATTTTATACATGAGGGGATGATTATTTTCATCATTCATAGAAGTTATTCTATTTTGATTCACGATCTATGTAGTTATAATCACAGATGAAAACAAATCACTGAATGAAGTTACAGCAAAAGAGAATACAGACTGTCAAAAGGTGATGCAGAAAGGCAGGGGTTGGATGACGGAACAGCAAATGATACTGAAAATGCAGGAGATTACCAAGGAGTTTCCAGGTGTACGTGCATTGGATCATGTCACACTCAACGTGCATCAAGGTTCTATTCACGCAATTTGCGGAGAAAATGGAGCCGGAAAATCTACATTGATGAAGGTACTGTCTGGTGTTTATCCTCATGGAACGTATGAAGGACATATGATTTATATGGGAAAAGAGGTCACTTTTAGAAATATCAAGGAATCAGAGGCAGCAGGAATCGTTATCATTCATCAGGAACTTACGATGATCCCTGAGCTATCCATTACAGAAAATATTTTCATGGGGAATGAAATCATACAACATGGTTTGATTAACTGGGAAGAGGAGAAACGACGTACCTCTGACATCCTCAAACAGGTTGGACTGCAGATTGATCCCAGTACACTGATCAAGCATCTGGGTGTTGGACAACAGCAGCTGGTAGAGATTGCAAAGGCTTTATCAAAGAATGTAAAGCTATTGATTCTGGATGAACCGACTGCCGCTCTCAATGAGGCGGATTCCGAGAATCTGCTAAATCTGATGCGAGAGTTAAAAGGGAGAGGTATCACCTGCATCATGATCTCACACAAGCTGAATGAGATTGCAGAGATCTCAGACTACGTTACAGTCATTCGAGATGGCTGTACGGTTGATAGTTATGAGGTAGAGGCAGGACATGTAGATGAAAATAAAATTATACGGTCTATGGTAGGACGATCTATCGAAAACCGTTATCCAGTGCATGAGTCACATCTTGGGGAGACTATTTTTGAGGTTACTGACTGGTCTGTGGAGGACTCAAGAGTGCAGGGACGTATGCTGTGTAAAAAATCGAGCTTCTATGTCAGAGCAGGCGAGGTGGTCGGATTTGCTGGTCTGATGGGAGCTGGAAGAACCGAGCTGATGCGTTCCTTATTTGGACGAAACTATGGTATCTACAAGGGTGGAACCATCAAAATCAGAGGGGAAGAAGTACAGATCACATCGGTTGAGTCAGCCATTCGACATGGAATCGCATATGTTCCTGAGGATCGAAAGAGTTTGGGACTAAACCTTCTGGATACAATCCAGAAAACAATCGTATCTGCCAATCTTGGAGCAATCATCAACAAAGGTTTGTTGAATGCCGACAAAGAATCCGCTGCAGCAAGAAAATATCAGAAATCTCTGCAGATTAAGACGACGAGTGTGGACTTAGGCGTGAACACATTGTCTGGAGGCAATCAACAGAAGGTGGTGCTGGCAAAGTGGATGTTTGCTGAACCAGATGTACTGATCATGGATGAACCGACCAGAGGTATCGATGTCGGTGCAAAATATGAGATCTATCGTTTGATCCAGACACTTGCAGATCAGGGGAAAGCTGTCATACTTGTTTCTTCCGAGCTACCGGAACTCTTGGGGATGGCTGACCGAATCTATACGATATTTGAAGGCAGCATTACAGGAGAACTGAAAAGAAGTGAGGCGGATCAGGAATCCTTGATGCGAAGGATGACCCTTACCTCTCAAACGGAATCAAAAGCGTGAAAGGATGAAAAGACATTATGAGATACGTCAAAGAAGTATTAGGCAATGATCTGAAAAAATATACAATGGTGGTTGCACTTGCACTACTGATCATTGTTTTCAACATAATATCAGGAGGAAGGATGCTGACATCATCGAATTTCCAAAACCTGCTGTCTGGTAATGCATATGTACTTGTTCTGGCATTGGGAATGCTAATGGTTATTGTCATCGGACAGATCGACTTATCAGTAGGTTCTGTTGCAGGCTTTTCGGGTATGGTCATGGCACTGGCTGCCAGAGATCTGAATCTTCCCTGGGGGGTTGCAGTTTTGATTGCAATCGCAATCGGGTTGCTGGCTGGTGCATGGCAGGGATTCTTTCTATCCAGACTTGGTATTCCAGGCTTTATTACAACTCTCGGTGGTATGATGATCTTCCGTGGCGGTGTGATCTGGATTTCCAGATCAATCTCTGTGCCGGCACCCTCTGAACTCAAATGGTTTGGAGCAGGATATTTACCAGAGTGGGGACCTTCCTTTACAGGTATGAATAATTCAACCTTATTGATGGGACTAATTGGAATTGCTATTTATATTGCCATGCAGCTATATCAATATCAGCATAAATTGGATGAAGATGGTAAAAAAGGTCCTTTATGGGCAGTAATTGTAAGAATTGCTTTAATGGGGCTGCTAATTGGCTATTTCACATGGCTGTTTGGTAGCGGACGCTATGGAACATCCTTCCCTGTACCAGGATTAATACTATTGATTCTGATCGTGATCTATCACACCATTACACAGCGTACCAAATTTGGACGTCATGTATATGCAGTTGGAGGAAACAAGAGTGCAGCTGCACTATCAGGTGTGAATGTCAAAAGGACTTACTTCCTGACGATGGTTAATATGTCATTTCTGGCAGCCGTAGCTGGCATTCTGTTTGTGGGACGTTCTACGGCAGCTGGCCCAGCAGACGGAACCTCATGGGAAATGGATGCGATCGCATCTGTATTCATCGGAGGAGCTGCAGTTTCGGGCGGTGTTGGAACCATTCTTGCAACGATGGTCGGAGGTATGGTTATGGCTGTTTTGAACAATGGATTGATGTTGATGGGAGTAGGCGCAGACCGTACACAGGTTATCAAGGGTTTTGTATTGTTGGCAGCAGTTGCTTTTGATGTCTATAACAAGCATACAGGACGAGGAAATACAGCAGCATAGGGATGACACAAGATTTTCAGGCTAGTGGAAGGAATGCCTGCTGGGAGCACAATAACGTGCTCCAGCCGGACCTTATATAAGTCGAAAGACGTTAAACTTTAAAGGAGGAATAGGTTATGAGAAAGAGAAAGATTTTATCCTTGTTACTTGCAGGAACGCTGACAATGTCAGTCGTATTAGCAGGCTGCGGAAACAGCAGCAGGGAGGCAAGTGACAATGCATCAGCTGACACAGGCAACGCTGCTGCAGAAGAGGCAGCACCGGAAACAGAGGAAGCTGCAGCACCTGAGGCTGCTGAGGCAGCAGAAACTGCAACAGCTACAGCAGGTTTTGAAGAGGGTGCAACCATTGGTATTTCGCTTCCATGGCTGGGAACCCAGAACTGGAAAGAAGCTGAGACGATGTTCAAGGAGCAGTTAGAGGAAGCAGGCTTCAAGGCTTTGGTTCAGGCAGCAGATCAGAAGGTTCCGCAGCAACAGCAGCAGATCGAATCTATGATTGAGAACGGCGCAAAGGTTATCATTGTCGGACCAGTAGACGGATCTCAGCTAGGTGCCGTACTGGAGCAGGCCAAGGATGCAGGCATTTATGTGATCGGTTATGATCGTTTGTTAGAGAATACAACAGGCGTTGACGGAGTTGTACAGTTTGGTAGTGTAAAGACTGGTGAATTACAGGGACAGGCATTATTAGATGGATTGGCAGAGTTAAAGGGCGAAGGACCGTATAACATCGAGCTGTTTGGCGGTGGTCCAGCAGATCCCAATGCACCGAATTTCTTTACAGGTGCGATGTCAGTATTACAGCCTAAGATTGATGATGGTACATTGAATGTTGTATCTGGTCAGATGGATTTCACACAGTGTGCAACTTTAGACTGGGATAATGCTAAGGCACAGTCTCGTATGGATTCTCTGATTTCCGGTTTCTATTCAGATCAGGAAATTGATGGTGTACTGTCACCAAACGACGGGATTGCACGTGCAATTATTACATCCTGTGAGAATGCTGGTCAGGAAATTCCAGTTGTTTCAGGTCTGGATGCAGAAAATGAATCAGTAGAATGGGTATGGTCAGGCAGACAGTACTCCACAGTTGCTAAGCCTACCGATGCACTTGTACGCCAGACAGTTGATATCGTGAAATCATTGCAGGCAGGCGAAGGAATGCCAGCTACAGAAGTGATTACAAACAATGGAAAGATTGATGTTGCAATTTATGAACTTCCTCCAGTTGTTGTAACAAAAGAGAATGCCAAGGAGGCATTTGCAGGCGATCCTGATCGTCTAGCACTTTTGAAATAATGAAATAGAGTCAGTCTAAGGGGTAGAGGACATAGTTCTCTGCCCCTTACTTCTGTTTTCAATCCAAAATCAAACTAATCCATCTCGGAAAGACACTCGAGTGGAAGAAAACATACTTTTGGTGGAATTATTTATAGTGTCAAATATAATAATTTGGCTGATTAACAGAAGTTATTCCATTCAGAAAGAAATCTAGGAACGTTATAATCAAGTCAGATTTGAACAATTCATGAAGTAAGTACAGCGAGGTGAAAAGAGTGGATTCGGTTATATTGTCAATGA
>CAZACC010000002.1:0-46196 GCA_964483545.1 uncultured Lachnospiraceae bacterium | reverse complement strand
CAACAATGTCCATTTTTGCTTTGCAACTTTGCGTAATTCTATTATGCAATAAACATGCTTGGGTGAGTATAATCAAAGAATTATCAATCAAAATCGGGATACTAATCGGTATTTAAGCTCGTTAGTTGATAATAATAGTACTTTTAGAATTGAAACCTACTGATGTAATTATATTTAGTATAATGGAAGATGGAAGGGTTTTTGGACAAGTGAAGTGTTTGAAACGAATAGAAGTTCCAAACTGGCTGCATTCGAAGGTATGAAAGTTTGATTTCGGACAAGGTGACATGGATAATGCTGACTCAGCTTCCAAAGAAAATGAAGTAACCTTATTTCTTTGGAATTTGCACTTGGGTTGCGGTGCTCCATTGTCCAATATGGAATGCCACGACATTATGCATATGCTGTTTTGGAATTGGCAGTGTTCATGGAGTATACTTCTTGTCCGAAATCAGCTCTGAACTGGATACAGAATGGAGAAAAAGTGAAGAAAAGTAAGAAATAACTTACATTTTTAGAAAAACTCATATGAATGAAAATTTATAAACAAAATCGAACAAACGTTTGATAATACACGCAATGCGTGTTATACTGTACTTAGCTCGAAAGAGCCGGGAAGCGCAGATGTTGCGTGGTGTAAATGGATGTGGCTCTCTCCCTATGAAGCATTGCCTTCGGGTAGTGATTCAACAAGGATTGTTATTTGATCCGGAAAGGAGGGAATGCTTATGGAGCAGGAAGTGATACCGATATTCATTGCAGTGATTTTAAGTGCTGTGATGCAGGTGGATCTGTTTCGAACCTTTGCAGTAGTGGAGATTACATACAAGCTGATACAGTTGTCACTGTGGTTTTTACGTAAGGTCTGCAGAGAGTCAAGGCAAAGAAAAAGCCCATCCAACTCTGCAAAGTTGAATGGGCGCCGTCATAAAAGACGGTAACTCAGCAATTTTAGGAGAGTAGCCATAACCGTTTTTATCGGTAACATAGGCGCTTCTCTTATCTATAGAATAATATGTATGTGGCGAAAAGTCAATGAAAAATCGCTTAAATCAGGAGCGGAGGAAACAAATGACAGACAGTCAGTACTAGATGATATTTGGGAAAACCATAATCATTCATGGTACGAGGAGTTATATGAGCGTAATAAGAATAATGCTAATAAAACAGCTTTCTTCTTTCGAGGCACACAGGTAGCGTATGCTGAGTTCTTCAATATGGTGGAGAATTATGCGAGAGCACTAAAGCAGTTTGGAGTGAATAAAGGGGATGAATTTGTTGCATGTTTGAGAAGTACCCCTGATTATCCTGTTTTAGTGGCAGCAGCAAGCCTGATTGGAGCGGTTATCAATCCGATTAGTGCAGAATTTAATCTGAATTACATTGCTGAGATTATCAATAATACAAGTGCAGGTAGCCACAACCGTTTTTATCGGTGACATAGGCGCTTCTCTTATTTATAGAATAGTATGTATGAGCCGAAAAGTCAATGATAAATAGAGATTAAAATAAGAATATAAATTTAAGTAATTTAGCAATAACTATTGTCAAACATATGTAAATATTGGTAAACTATTCTATGGGAGGATAAGAACCAATGATCAAGCTTGCAATCTGTGAAGACAATGAAGTTCTTTTACATCAACTTGGAGATGTAATTGAGAAGAAGTATTCAGATGTGCTGTCTGTGTATCGCTTTGCGACAGCTTTTTCCATTTTGACCTTTGTGATGGAGGAGATGAAGAGGGATGTCGGGATTCTGCTGATGGACATCAAAATCGGGGATGACAACGGGATTGATGTGGCAAGAAAAATACAGGAACTCTATCCGCATATCAAGGTTATTTTTCTGACAGCATATATTGACTATTCACGCGATATCTTTCAGGCGGAGCCTATTTATTTTTTGGTAAAGCCGATAGATAATTCACGACTTTACGAAGCACTGGATAAGGCAATCGATCTGATCCGCAAGGAAATGGCGGATTCTATTACGCTTCGCTATCGGGGCGAAGTAATCAACATTATCACAGGCAATATCATTTACATAGAAAGCGATAGGCGTGTACTGTACATTCATGAAAATGGCAGAACAGTGACGGTGGTCATGAAGATGGAGGAATTGTTGGGGCAGCTGCCGCCGAGGTATGTACGCTGTCATCAAAGTTATGCTATCAATATGGATAAGATCAGGAATATTTCTATTACCGGAGTAGAGGTCTGCACCGGTGAACTGCTTCCGGTCAGCAGAGGACGTTATAAAGAGGCAAAGGACTACTTTTTAAAGTATATGGGACATAAGTTATGACGGTTGAGAAGATTAAAGCAAGACAGAAAATGTTGTATATCCTGATTCCAATTTATCAGGTGATTCTGCTATGCCTTTATATTGCCGGAATGGAGGAGTATACGGCCACGACGATTATGATGGGTGTGGCGTTGTTGCTATGCAGTGTAATCGTGGATCATTTTCTGGCCCGTTCGTTGGATAAGATGGCTGAGAAACTGACCAAGGAAGAGCAACTGACAGAGCTGTATGCACAGAGACAGAAGGAACTGGAGTATTATGAGCGGTCTGAGGTATATATCGGACAGATGCGCGAGATCAGGCATGAGTTTACAAACCAGTTGCAGACGGCATATGTGATGATGGAGCAGGGCGCAGATAGAGAAAGCGTGAAACAGCTGCTGGATGCAGCTTATAACAGACTGCAGGAAACATTCGATGAGAAAGGTGACGGTAATGTTTGGATATGATTCTTCTTTTGAAACTGCATATGTGTGTATGAATCTAGGAGTTAACTTAATTATCTATGCTTATTTCTTTTCGAAAATGTTAAGAACTCGGACGAAAAATTGGTTACTCAGTGTCTTGGGGTATGCAACGGCAGCTACCATAGGTTGCATCATTATAAAGTATTATTGTGCTCCAATGAGTATATTATACAATATTCTAATGTTTGTAGTATTCTTTGGATTTCTTTTTGTCTTTTTTAAAGACAGATTCAGATTATATATCTTCAGTATATTTGTATTCTATTTAATCAATATCAGCACAGAAATTGTTGCAAATAGAGTTATGGTCAGCCTTGGCTGCCCATCTTATCTGAGCATTTTACAAAAGGACGGTTTTCTAATAATAGGGGTTGTAATCAGTAATATGCTTGCTCTTGTACTGGTATTGACATTTATTGCGATTTATAAAGCTGTCACAGAGCACATTTCCCAAAGGCAATTATTAGCGTATATTGTTTTTCCGTTCTATCAGGGTATCTTGCTTTTCTGCTTCTACATAGGTGCCGGACGGTATGACTGGAAGGACGCCGCTATTGGTGTACTGATCACGGTTTTTAGCCTGGTGGTAGATATTATTATCATCAATGCAGTAGACAATATGGCGCAGAGTCTGCATATGGATGAGCAGATGCTTGCAGTTCAGCTGCAGCGTCAGACGGAGCAGGAATACCGTCAGCTGACGGAGGATCATATCTCACAAATGAAATCGGTAAGACAGGAGTTGTCTGATCAGATCAGGAAAGTCTATCAATTACTTGAGGCAGAAGAGAAGGATGCAGAGATTAAGGATGCATTGCAGGATTCCATGCAAAGACTACAAAGCACAAAGGTAAGGCGTTATTGTGAAAACTCCGTCGTGAATTCTATTCTGACCGTAAAAAAGGAAAATGCAGAGGAACATGGAATTGATATGAAAATCGGAGTATCTGTACCGGAATATTCTGCAATAGCTCCCATTGACTTATGCAGTCTATTCAGTAATCTCTTAGATAACGCAATAGAAGCCTGTGATAAATTACCTGAAAATGCAGGGCAAAAGGTCATCCACATCAAGGCAGCCATTCAGGCAGGATTTCTGATTGTGAAAACAGAGAATACTTATTGTCAGCCTGTTCAAAGATCAGGTGAGATCCTCAAGACAAGCAAACAGGATGGGATTAATCATGGATACGGGCTACAGCTGGTTAGAAGGATAGCAGATCAATACGAAGGGCAAATCAATATAGAATACGATGACATGATTTTCAGAGTACTGGCATCTATGGCAGTTACATAAATGGTTTTTCCGCAAAATCAGGCAAATATTCACATGACGGACAATACACTTCTTTCGTGAAAAAGCTTACACTGATATCAGAATCAGCTAAGCATGGGAGGAAGGTATTATGCAGTACGGACATTTTGATCATGAAAACCGGGAGTATGTGATTGATAGAGTGGATTTGCCGACTTCATGGACGAACTATCTGGGTGTAGAGGACATGTGCGCGGTCGTGAATCATACAGCGGGGGGTTATCTATTCTATCAAACACCAGAGTATCACAGAGTGACACGATTTCGTGCCAATGCAGTGCCGATGGACAGACCAGGGCACTATATCTATATTAGAGATACAGAAAATCAGGATTATTTCAGTATATCGTGGCAACCAGTTGGGAAACCGCTAGATCAGGCGGACTATCAGTGCCGCCATGGGCTTTCTTATACAACCTACGAATGTCATTATGACCATATCGGGGCTAGCCAGACCCTGTCGATCCCGATTGGGGATGCGGTGGAGCTATGGGATGTCGTGATCAAAAATGAAGACAGCAGAGTACGTAACCTGCAGGTCTTTTCTTATCTGGAATTTTCATTCCACCATATCCTCATGGATAACCAAAATTTTCAAATGAGTATGTATGCAGCGGGATCCTCCTATGAGGACGGAATTATAGAGCATGATCTGTTCTATGAGGAGTTCGGCTATCAATACTTTACAGCGGACTTTACACCAGATGGATATGACTGTCTGCGTGACAAATTCATCGGATTGTATCATACAGAGAATGATCCAGCAGCAGTGGAACAGGGTGGCTGCAGTGGCAGCTACGAAAAGGGGGGCAATCACTGCGGTGCATTGCAGAAAAATATTACCCTGCAGCCTGGAGAACAGATTCGACTCATCTATATGCTGGGTGAGGGCAATCGTGCAGTGGGGAGAAAAATTCGTAAAAAATACAGCAAGCCTGAGCAGGTTGACCATGTATATACTGTATTAAAGGATTACTGGAATGAAAAGTTATGTAAACTGAAAATTCAAACGCCAAACGAGGGAATGAATACGATGATCAACACCTGGACCCTATACCAGGCGGAGATCAATGTCATGTTTTCAAGATTTGCCTCTTTTATAGAGGTTGGAGGCAGGACAGGACTTGGCTATCGGGATACCTCGCAGGATGCAATGGCTGTACCGCATTCCAATCCTGCGAAGTGTCGCCAACGTATCATGGAGTTGCTGCATGCACTGACCCAAGAAGGCTATGGGCTTCATCTGTTTCAGCCAGAGTGGTTCGATCCAAAGCATGAGGCGAAGCCATTCAAATCGCCTACGGTCGTGCCAACTCCGAATAAGGAGGATATGATCCATGGAATCAAAGATGCTTGCTCGGATGATGCATTGTGGCTGATCGGTGCGATTACGGAGTATATCAAGGAGACTGGAGAGACTGAACTGCTCGATGAGATGGTTGGATATGCAGACGGAGGAGAGGGTACTGTGTATGAGCATATGACACGTATTCTTGATTTCTCAGCAGAGCAGGTTGGCAGTACTGGTATCTGTAAGGGACTTAGGGCAGACTGGAATGACTGTCTGAATCTCGGAGGTGGTGAGAGCGCCATGGTATCTTTCCTACACTACTGGGCCGTTGATCACTTTTTGGAGTGTGCATATTTCAAAGGTTATCATGAAGATATAGAAAAGTATATGAATCTGTCTGAGCAGATCAAGCAGGCCTGTGACAGCGAGCTGTGGGACGGTAAATGGTTTATCCGTGGTATTACCGAAAACGGAAGAAAGATTGGAACAGCGGCAGATGAAGAGGGCAAGGTACATCTGGAGTCCAATGCATGGGCAGTGCTTTCTGGTGCAGCTACAGTAGAGCGGGGCAGACAGGCCATGGACAGTGTGTATGACTATCTGTTTACGCCGTATGGACTGATGCTGAATGCGCCGTCTTATACGAAATGTGATGATGAAATCGGATTTGTAACACGTGTCTATCCAGGTGTCAAGGAAAATGGAGCAATCTTCTCGCACCCCAATCCATGGGCATGGGCAGCAGAATGTGTACTCGGTAGGGGCAATCGGGCTATGGAATTCTATAATGCACTTTGCCCGTATTACCAAAATAATCAGATTGAAATCCGAGAAGCGGAGCCGTATTCTTACTGTCAGTTTGTGATGGGGAAGGATCACAGTGCATTTGGCAGAGCAAGACACCCGTTTATGACCGGAACAGGCGGTTGGGCATACTTCTCAGCAACACGCTATATTCTTGGTGTCAGACCGCAGCTACAGCATCTGGAGATTGATCCGTGTATTCCAGCTGAGTGGGATGGATTTGAGGTTACAAGGGAGTGGCGTGGAGCAGTTTACGAGATTCGTGTCAACAATCCGAAGCATGTGATGAAAGGTGTACATATAATACGTCTCGATGGAGATGAGGTGGAAGTGGTTCCAGTGCAGGAGAGAGGAACTACACATATGATCGAGGTGGAGTTGGGCTGAAAAGGAAACAAACAAAGCACAGTTGCTGTTGATACAGGAAACAGAAAGGGTGAATCAGATGATTAAGTTTGGAACAGGTGGATGGAGAGCAATCATAGGGGATGAATTTACCAAAAGTAATATACAGTTGCTGGCACAGGGATTGACAGACAAGATGCAGGCAGAGGGTGTGGCGGATAAAGGAATTGTAATGGGATACGACAGACGTTTTCTGTCAAAGGAGGCAATGCAGTGGGCAGGTGTCGTATTTGCAACAGCTGGAATCAAGGCCTATCTGATCAATCAGTCAGGTCCGACTCCGTTGATCATGTATTATGTGATGCAACATGAATTTCCGTACGGCATGATGATTACAGCAAGTCATAATCCTGCTGTCTATAATGGAGTCAAAGTATTCACATACGGTGGAAGGGATGCAGATGAGACACAGACGCAGGAAATTGAACATTATATTGAAAAAATCCTGATGGGTCATGCAGTAGACAGTATTGAAACTCATAGAGAAATGTACAATGACCCAAACGGTCAATTAGAAAAGTATATAGATTATGATGCAGCAAAGAGACAAGGACTGATCGAGGAAATCTATCCGCTCAACGAATATCTGGACGATATCCTTGCAGCAATAGATGTCAATGCAATTCGACAGGCCAGTTTTCGGATTGCCATTGATCCGATGTATGGAGTCAGCGAGACTTCTCTGACGATGATTTTCCATACAGCACGCTGCGAAGTAGTGACGATCAATGAGCGTCATGATACACTGTTCGGCGGCAAGCTTCCTTCTCCATCGGCGGCAACTCTGCATGCATTGCAAAACTGTGTGCTGGATAAGCATTGTGATATCGGGATTGCAACCGATGGTGATGCTGACCGAATCGGTATCATAGATGATACAGGGCGATTTCTGCATCCAAATGACATTTTAGTTTTGCTTTACTACTATTTGGTTAAGTATAAGGGATGGACAGGACCTGCGGTACGCAACATAGCGACTACACATATGTTAGATCGGGTAGCAGAGAAATTCGGACAGAAATGCTATGAGGTTCCAGTTGGCTTCAAGCATATTTCGGCGAAAATGAATGAAGTAGACGCTGTGATTGGAGGGGAATCCTCAGGTGGCCTGACGGTACGGGGACATATTAAAGGTAAGGACGGAATCTATGCAGCAGCCCTGCTTGTGGAGATGATGGCCAGGGTTGGCAGAAAGCTGTCTGAAATCAATCAAGATATTGTAGATGAATGCGGCACCATCTATATGGAAGAACGTGATTATAAATTCAGTCAGGAGAAGAAGGACGCAATCCAGCAAATGATCATGGCGGACAAGAGGCTGCCAGAACTACCGTTTGAGGTAGACAGAGTGTCTTATTTAGATGGCTGCAAGGTGTACTTTGTAAACAGTGGATGGGTTGTATGCAGATTTTCGGGGACAGAGCCGTTACTGAGAATTTTCTGTGAAATGCCAGAAGCAGAGGATGCAAAAATGGTATGTGCGCTTTATGAGGAGTTTTTGGAATTATAGAAATCTGTATTGGTAGTAGTTTCATTATGTGGTATGCTTAACGCAGAACCATAGTAAAGGAGCAGACCTGTATGCCTGAGAAAAGCAGTAAAAAAGTGAAATTGACGTGGAGCATGGTAGGAACCCTGCTCCTTTGTTGGCTACTTCCGTTAACCATTATGACGGGAGTCACTTTTTTCTTCGTATATGCAAAAATCAACCAGCAAATCGAGCGGACGATTGTGACATCCACAGACAAAGCAGTTGAAATGTGTGAGAGACAGATTGCGGATGCAGTGACAGCATCCAAAAATGCTTCCTATATGACGACAATCAAGGACAGCTATACAAAGTATCAGAATGGAGGCTCCAAAACAGATCTGTATGAGGAGGTTACGCTCTTTCTGACCCAGCAGTACAGATATAATAAGATGTTTCTCTGTACCATTTTGCACTTTACGGAGGATCCAGAGACTATTTACTATACATACAGCAATACAGCGGATGCAACCTATAAAGGAATCAAGGAATATAAGCGTGTCGGATTGGATGCTGTCAGAGAGCGTGCAAAGAAAATAGATACAGATACGATCCTGATGAGCGTGGATGGACATGTTTACATGGTGCGTAATATGATGAATTCTTCTTTTGAACCTTATGCAGTCATCGTATCCGAGGTAGATACTGGTGTTATGTTTGGAGCACTGGAAAGTATCTGGGGGTATACGGATGCCGCAGTGTACATGGATGGAGACTGTCTGCTGTCTCCGCATCTTTCTGAGACGAAGGCATTGATCAGACAGAAGGAAAAATATGGATCCATGCAAAACAGTGAGTATGGAAGTTCGGAAAAGGAACATTATGTATATAAAATCGTCAAGCAAGACGGACATAAGATGACAGTACTTACAAAACTGGATGGACAGGCAATCGTAGACGAATTGGATGCAATACGTTATATTTTTATACTCGTGGTTATTTTTATGATACCTTTGATTCTTGTTGTATTCTGGTTCTTTCATCAAAAAGTGACTAAACCGGTCAACAGTCTTGTCAAGGGGGCAGGAGAGATTTACGAGGGGAATTATGGGCATCAAATTACGGAGCTGGGAAACAGCGAGGAATTTTACTATTTAGGAGAAGCATTTAACAGTATGTCTCTGGAATTAAAGCATCAGTTTGAACAGATTTACCTTGAAGAGCTGGCGTTGCGCGATGCAAATATTATGGCACTGCAGTCACAGATCAATCCACATTTCCTGAATAATACGCTGGAAATTATTAACTGGGAGGCTCGATTATCGGATAACAGGAAGGTCAGTGCGATGATTGAAGCACTGTCCACAATGCTAGAGGCGACCATGAACCGAAAGAAGAGGCAGATGGTGTGTCTGTCGGAGGAACTTTCTTATGTGGATGCCTATCTGTATATCATATCTCAGCGTTTGGGAGAACGATTTCATTTTCATAAAAATGTGGATGAAAGACTATTGCAGACAGAGGTCCCACGCCTGATCATACAACCAATCATTGAAAATGCAGTGGAACATGGCATGATGAATCTGTCTAAGGAAGGGACGGTTTCTCTCTTTGTACATGAGGACGGTGAGTATTTCTACATAGAAGTGAAGGATGATGGTAGTTTGACGAAAGAAAACAAAGAGAAAATAGAGGAACTGCTGAATGGAGGCAGCTCCGTAAGTCTAGGAATCCGTAATGTCAATGAGCGTCTGAAGATTATATATGGGCAGGACTGTGGACTGACCATTCGATCTGATGCAGACGGTCATACGGTCAGTACATTGAAGCTTCATAGATCCTTGAATGGTGGAAGCACAAATTTGAACAATTAATACCAATTAGAATCATTCACCTTTGAAAGCATATATTTTATCATGTACTTACAGGGACGAAAGAACCTGAAAAGGACGATGATAATGGTGTCATCGACAACATGATTGGGAGGTTTCAAAATGAAAAAAATCATAGCTTTATTACTCACATGCACAATGGTCGCATCAATGACTGCATGTGGAAGCAAATCAGCAGCACCTGCAGTCGAGGAAGCAACAGAGGCAGCGCCTGTGGCAGAAGAGACAGAGTCACCAGAAGCTGAGGTTACAGGACCAGTAACATTGAATGTAACAACGACATATGCTGGTAATGACGGCGGTGCAGAAATCTATCAGAAATATATCGCTGCATGGCAGGATGAGACAGGTCATACAGTCAATGACGCATCAGGTACAGCGGATGAGACATTTAAGGCAAGAGTGCTTGCTGACTTCGAAGTAGGATCAGAACCAGACGTATTATTTTACTTCAACGGAACAGATTCCAATGCATTTGTCAGTGCAGGTAAGGTGGTATCTATTGATGAGGTCAGAGCAGAATATCCAGACTATGCATCTAACATGAAAGATAGTATGCTGGGTGCTTCACCAGTAGATGATGTCAATTACTCAGTTCCTGTAAATGGTTATTGGGAAGGAATGTACGTAAATAAAGAAGTATGTAAGGCAGCGGGTGTAGAAATTCCAGGATCAGATACAACATGGGAAGAGTTTATGACTACATGTCAGGCAATCAAGGATGCAGGATATACGCCCATTGCAGCATCACTTGCACAGGTTCCTCACTACTGGTTTGAGTTCTGCATCTTCAATCACACAACAGTAACAACACACTGCCAGCTTCCAGAAAGCGCAGCAGATGCACAGGGACAGGCGTGGGTAGATGGTATTGAAGACATCAAGACTTTATATGAAAAAGGGTATTTCCCTGAGAATACATTATCGGCAACAGATGACGAAACGTTCCAGATGTTCCTAGATGGTAAGGCAGCATTTCTCTGTGATGGCTCATGGAAAGCAGGCGGAATCAGTGAGTCAGCTGAAAATATCGACAATTTCACAGTCACTTATGTGCCAGGAATGAATAATCGTAAAGCAAGTGATATGATTGGAGGCTTGTCCTCAGGCTATTACATCACCAAGAAAGCATGGGATGATCCTGAAAAACGTGCAACAGCAGTTGCATTTGTAGAATATATGACAAGTGATGCAGTGGTATCAGAGTTTGCACAGGTATCTGCAACAGCACTGAAAAACGGTGCACAGATTGATGAGAGTGCTTTAAACAGTCTGCAGAAGGATTGTCTCACATTGTGCGCAGGTGCAACGGGTATCGCTCCTGCAGTACAGGATCTCGTTCCGCAGCCGTGCAGAGTGCCTGTATTTGACGGAATGCCAAACCTTGTAACAGGAAAAGCTGATATCACAGAGGCTGTACAGGAAGTACTGGACATGGTGGCAGCACAGTAACTATGCACACGATTTCTTACAGAAATCGGCACTATGTAAGTATTTCAAAATGATACGGGGCCGGAGGAGAGTGTACTTTTCTCCGGCTTTTTATCCAAAAAAACAGAAGGAGTCTGCTTATGGAAGCTAATATTTATAAAAATAAAAAACCGGTTTTCTTCTTCCTGATTCCGGCATTTACATTTATGATTATATTTCTGTACTATCCGTTTATTCAGAATATTTTGAACAGTTTTCAGCAGATTGACGGACTTGGGAGTGCAGCAAAGGGAATTCAGACACCATGGTATGAAAACTATGTCAAAATGGCAACAGATGAGAATATAAAAACAGCACTTTTCAATACTGGATGGATGCTGCTTGCAACGCTCGTCGGACAAGTCGGAATTGCTGTGGTACTGGCAATACTGGTAGATAATATTAAATGCGGAGCAAAGTTTTTTCGAATCCTTTATTTTCTTCCAATTGTAATCTCTGCAACAGCGCTAGGTGTCCTGTTTAATCTGATTTTTTTATACGATAAGGGTATGATCAACCAACTCAGGGAGCTTTTCGGAGCATCAGTGCTAATTGATTTTAAGGATGAGCAGCATGGTATGCTGACATTAATGCTGCCGGTCGTTTGGCAGTATGTAGGATTCTATTTTATCATTTTGATTACTGGGCTGAATAATATTTCGTCTGAACTGTATGAGGCAGCAGCAATCGATGGGGCATCTGGATTACAGCGTGTCAGATATATATCCCTACCTCTGCTTTATAATGTCATCTGTACTTGTGTGGTTTTATCTGTGACGGGTGCGCTCAAGGTGTTCGATTTGCCATGGGTGATGTTTCCAAAAGGTATGCCGTTTCATTCGACTTGGCTGACTGGAACCTATATGTATTATCAGGCATTCGGAGCCAGCGATGTGGACTACAGCTCAGCAATTGCAGTTGTAATCGTAGTGCTTGGTGTTATTATGGCAAAGGTCATAAATGCCGTATTCAAAGAAAAAGACTATTAGGAGGGAGTGACAGAAATGAATCAGAAATCAGCAAAAAAAATCGTGGGCAACACAGTGACCTATCTGGCACTTACCATATGGGCACTGACAACAGCATACCCGTTGCTGTGGGTTATATTGAATTCCTTTAAGGACAAAAGGGAAATTATGTCACAGTCATTTTCTCTGCCAGTGGGTGACTTGTTTACGTTGGATAATTACAGATTGGCTTTTGAAAAAATGGATATTTTGGGGGCTTATATAAACAGCCTATCAGTGTCTGGCATGGTTTCTCTGATCGTTATCATCCTAGCAGGGTTGGCATCCTACGCACTGGTCAGATATGAGTTTCCAGGCAGAAAGATGCTGCAGGGTTTGATTCTTGCAGGTATGATGTTTCCGGCATTTTCAACAATTATTCCTGTATTCAGAATGGAAAGTGCATGGGGGATTGTGAATACGGACAGTCGTTTTTTATCCTTGTTAGCTTTATCTTTGCCGCAGATCGCAGGGAATATATCCTTTGCCATCATTGTATTGTCAGGGTATATCAGAAGTCTGCCGATTGAGCTGGAGGAAGCAGCGTATATGGAAGGATGCACGGCTGGTCAGATCTTTTTCAAGGTTATCGTACCATTGACAAAGCCTTCCTTTGCAACAGTCGGCATCTTCTCGTTTTTATGGAGCTACAATGATTTGTTTACCCAAACCTTTTTCTTGAGAATCAAGGATCATTGGGCAATCACCAGACTTCTGAGCGAACTGACTTCCAGAGAGGGTACAAATTATGGTTTGATGGCATCTACAGTGACCATGGTGATCGTACCAGTGGTAATTGTATACATAAGCCTGCAGAAGTATATTATTAAAGGAATGACTGCTGGTGCGGTGAAGGGGTAGAAATCACAAGGGAAGATAGGTTATAATGAAATAGTTCTTATATAAAAAGTGATGGAGGATGGTGCTCTATGTACAAGGTAATGATCATTGATGATGAACCGATTATCGTAGAAGGGCTTTCGAAAAGTATTCCATGGGAACGTTGGAACTGCGTGGTAACAGGCAGTGCGCTGAATGGCGTAGAAGGTCTGCAATTAATTGAAAATCTGCGGCCAGATATTGTCATTACGGACATCAGCATGCCCCAGATGGATGGTTTAGCGATGATTGCTGCATTAAAGTCTCAATATGACAATATAGAAATCACGATACTGACAGGGTATCGTGATTTTGAATATGCACAGCAGGCTATTCGGTTGGGTGTCACCAGATTACTGCTGAAGCCTTCCAAAATGGAGGAACTAGAAGAAGCAATTCAGTGCATGACGGATCGGCTGAAAAAAGATGATACCGATTGGGATGCATCTCAACAGACCTCAGTAGGACCATCGGGCAGCTTCATCGTCAAGAATGCAATGACATATATCCATGACCATTTTAAGGAAAAACTAACATTATCGGACGTCGCAGACAAAACGTACGTCAGCCAATGGCATTTAAGCAAGCTACTGAATGGACACACAGGACAGAGCTTTTCTGAAATTTTGAATACGGTTCGAATAGAGGAAGCTAAGAAACTGCTGGAAAATCCAGCACTTCGAATCGGCGATATCGCCGATGAAGTGGGATTTTTGGATATGGCACATTTCTCTCGTGTTTTTAAGAAACTATGCGGTATTTCAGCAAATGAGTATCGGAATCAATTATAGTTATAACTGCTTACATGATCTGATTGTTTTGCCTCTTAAGATGACAGAATGCAGTGAAAGATCAGAATTCAATAATAGAAGATCTGCAAATTTGCCGGGAGTGATGCTTCCGGCTTTTTCATAGATACCGATTGCCTTTGCTGGATTCATGGTGGCACATTTGACTGCACTTTCAAGAGGAATCCCCATATTGACTGCACTGGTCATACAGCTGTACAGATTTGTTACGGAGCCAGCAATTGTGCCGTCAGCCAGTGTTGCCAGATTGCCATGAACATTTACGGTCTGTCCGCCAAGGGAGTAGATTCCATCTTCGAGTCCAGTCGCCATCATAGAGTCACTGATGAGGATGATTCTATCATCCCCGAAAAGGGAAAATGTCATACGAACAGCAGCAGGCTCGATGTGAACTCCGTCACAGATTAATTCAACCCTACAGTTTGGAGTGTCATAGGCGGCACCAATGAGTCCGGGAGCACGATGCGTAAACGGCGGCATGGCATTGTAGAGGTGGGTGACATGAGACATTCCTTCATCGAAGGCTCTTTTGGCAATGGAATAATCAGCAGTGGTATGTGCGGCTGACAGGACAAAATCATGTTTGAGTGTTTGGATAAACTCCATAGAGCCTGATATCTCTGGAGCGATGGATACGAGCTTCACAAGCCCCCCAGAAGCTTGATTGAGCTCTTTGACCAGGGCGGCATCTGGCGCAATCAGGTATTTTGGATTCTGTGCACCACGTTTTTCATAGGACAGAAAGGGACCCTCCAGATTGATTCCGACAAGAGATGCTTCATCTGACCCAGCGGTGAAGTTCGCAGCATTTTTACAGATATCAAGCAATCTTGCAACATTCAATGTCATAGAAGCTGGACAAATCGATGTAATTCCGTTTATCGCCTCATAATGCGCCATGACAGACAGAGCCTCCGTCGTTCCGTCACAAAAATCCTTTCCGTCACAGGCATGAAAATGAATATCGCATAATCCTGGAATCGCATAAAGCCCCTCCGAATCAGTATCTTCCACCTGTTTGGAATCAAACGTCACAGACTGAAACTGCTCTCCGTCAATCTCAATATTACCATACCTGAACTCACAATCTTCAGTAAAAATCTTAACATTTTCAATCAACATATTCATTCCTCACTTTACATTATGAAAACAGCACCTTATGCTAGTTTATATCAGTTCCAAAGCCGCTTCATCCCCTACCAGAATAAAGTCTTGATGCAGCTGCAACGCTGAAGCAGGAACCCGAGGAGTAATCGGTCCGAAGAAAGCTTTTTTCACGATCTCAGCCTTATCCTTACCACTGACAATCACCATCACTTTCTTTGCATTCATGATGGTCTGGATGCCCATTGTATAAGCCTGTTTTGGAACAGCATCCTGATTTTCAAAGAAGCGGGCATTTGCTTCTATCGTAAGCTTTGATAAGTCAACACAATGGGTTTCCTTATCAAAGGCATCTGACGGTTCATTGAATCCGATGTGTCCATTGTGACCGAGACCAAGCAACTGCAAGTCAATCCCGCCATGCTGATGGATGATGGCATTGTATGCATTACATGCTTTGTCTGAATCAGGCTCCAGCCCATCTGGAACATAGGTGTGCTCTTTGTTGATGTTGACATGATCAAACAGGTGGGCGTTCATGAAATAACGGTAACTCTGATCATTGGTACCTGGCAGTCCTTTGTATTCATCCAGATTGATGCTGGTAATAGTAGAGAAATCAAGGTCTCCGTTCTGATAACGCTTTACAAGCTCTACGTATGTACCGATGGGTGTGGAACCCGTTGCCAGTCCTAATACGCTGTCTGGCTTTAGTGTGATCTGTGATGAAATAATATTTGCCGCAATACGGCTCATGTGTTCGTAATTCTTAGCTTTGTAAATTTGCATGTGTTACCTCCTAGTATTTGGTATTTGAGAGCCTTCCCCATATATAATATATCATATCCTTAGATGAAAACAATCCTATTTTGTTGATTCAGCAAGAATGGTAAAAAAATCGCAATCATCAGCATATTTTCATGAAAAAATCGTTCAAAAATCGTTAAAACTGAAAGTTGTCGGTAGACATAAGGTATGTTATGATAGGATTATCAAAAAGTCTAGGTTTATATCATGAAGATGAGGCTATTATGAAAATACCAAAGCTAAAAAATAAGAAAAATTTTATTTATGCTGTAATCACGACATTGTGCATCATCAGTCTGATTGGCATACTATATCAGGTGATTGGGAACAAGGAGCCATATCAGGATGGAATATGGCTGAATACAGAATGGAAGATTACAATAAATGACCAAGTGAGTCAAGATGTGAATCTGAACAAATTTTCATTTCCAGCAACCCAAAAAGGAGACCGTGTATTATTAGAAAATATGCTGCCAGAACAGAAAATAATAGATCCCGTTCTACGCATCATGACTTATTACTCTACGGTGGAGGTTAAACTGGATGGTGAGCAGATTTATGAATACGGAGTTGATGATTACGCAGCAGACAGACTTGTAGGCTGTGGATACCACTATGTGACATTGCCAGAGGGTTATGAGGGAAGAAAACTGGAAATCAGTCTCGGAGTCACTGAGAATCATGCGTTTACCTCAATAGAGGATATACTGATCGAGGAAGATGGAAAAATCATCACTGATTTTATCTTTGAAAATAGGATGATACTTTGCATCAGCGTTTTTCTGATTGTATTCGGGTGTGTACTGATTCTGATTGCTTCCTTTGCACAGTTTTATAGCCAGGAGCTTCGGTGGCTGTTATGGATTTCCCTGTTTTCCATTACGATCGGAGTGTGGGTTTCGTGCAACTACGATCTGATACAGCTATTCTCACAAAAGTATGATCATAACACGCTGATTGAGTATACGGCACTGTATTTTGCGCCAGTTCCAATCATGGTGTTTTTCTATGAAATAGGCAATGAAATGAATCTGGAGAAGCGTAGCTATAGAATCCTGAGCATTTGCAGTGTTTCGTTTTTCACTGTAACGGTGATTCTGCAGATGTTCAACAAAATACATTTACCTGAAGCGCTGATGATTTTTCAGTTATTGCTTGTTGCATATATTCCTTTTATTTTGCTCATGGTGATTAGACATATCAAGGATGAGAGCTGTACGTTGCGCATGGTTTCATGTGCGATTATAGTACTGGCAGTCTTTTCTGGCGGTGATCTGCTTCGTTATAATATCAAGAAATATATTTTTCCTGAATTTATGAAGGATACGATCAGTATTATGCCGATTGGGACATTGCTGTTTGTGATCATATTGATCATCAGTTATTGCATTTCACTGATGGATAATATATATATCAAAGCGGAACATGAGCTTCTGCTGAAAATGGCATACTCTGATGAACTGACCAACATATGTAATAGGGCAAAGTGCGAGGAAGTCCTGCAGGAACTGGAATATGATCAGAAGGGGTATGCAATTCTGAGCTTGGATATGAATAATTTGAAACAGATCAATGACTCTCTTGGTCATGCCTGCGGCGACAGACTGCTGAAGGATTTTGCTTCTATACTGGTCAAAGCCTTTGCAATGGATGGAACGGTAGGACGTTATGGGGGTGACGAGTTTATTGTGATTCTTCCACAGACCACAAAGACCCGACTTCAAAGCAGACTACAGTTCATGGAGGACAGAATGGCAAAACAGAATGTCAGAGAGCACGATATCCGGCTGAGCGTGGCATGGGGATATGCTTTTGATACAGAGTGTGTGGGTGGAGACTCAGAAGCAGTTTATGAATTGGCTGATCAGAGAATGTATAAGATGAAGCATAAGATGAAGGATGAGGGACTCATTGCTGATCGATAGGGCAGCTGTGAACCATAAGCGATAAGGAGTAAATAACAAATGAAAATTGAAAAGATGCGCAGAAAAGGACAGGGAAGTCTGCATAGTTCATTTATGCGAATGACATTATTGCCTTTGATTGTGCTCGGAGCTGTTATTATTTTATATAGTACAATAGCGTTTTCAAAAGGGCTGCAGTCGCAGGTACAGCAGGATCTGCAGGATGTGGGAGCGGCTGCATTGATTGCCTACGACGTGGCATATCCAGGGGATTATGATGTTCTGGTGAAGGATGAGGATAAGATGGCGTTGACTAAGGGCGGCAAGGTGATTAGTGGAGAATATTACATTATGGACCGCATCAAGGAAGAAACGGGAGTGGATGTCACGATTTTTTTCTATGATGTCAGAATGCTGACAACCATCATGGATGAAAATGCAAATCGTTATATCGGTACGGCAGCACATCTTTTGATTTCCAAGAAAATGTGGGATGAACCTGCGGCCAGCTTCTATGATAATGTTGAAGTTGGTAATCAAGATTACTATGCATATTATGGACCCATCTTGAACCAAAAAGGTGAGTGTATCGGCATGATAGCGACAGCAACACCTGCTGGTGAAGTGCAATCTATGATTTACGGTACGGTTATCTGGAATATTGTAATAGCACTGATTGCTCTGGTCATTACGGCACTGGTTATGATCAAATTTAGTACACAGACTGTCATGGTTATCAAACGAATTATGGAGTTGCTGCGCGAAATGGACAGAGAAAACCTGACGACTGATATCGATCCAATCGTATTGAAAAGAGATGATGAGCTTGGAGATATCGGCAGGTTTACGATGCATGTGCAGAATTCGCTGCGAAAGGTCATAGAGCGTGATCCGTTGACTGGACTATATAATAGACGTGCTGGTTCAAAGAAAATAGATGCAGTGCGCGAAAAGGCGGAAAAAAATGAAAAGCCCTATACGATTGCAATGGGAGATATTGATTTCTTCAAGAAGGTCAATGATACCTATGGGCATGAAGCCGGAGATGTCGTGCTGAAGACGGTCGCATCAATCCTGACGGAAGGGATGATGGGGCGTGGCTTTGTGATTCGGTGGGGCGGTGAAGAATTTTTGTTTGTATTTGAACGAAAGGATACACCGACTGCAGCCGTTATTTTAGAGGATATCTTACATAGGATCAGAGAAACGGTTGTAGAATACAATGATCAGGAAATCCAGTTTACGATGTCATTTGGTGTAGCAGTCTGCGATGCCAAGGGTCTAGTTGCAGAGCAGATCAATGAGGCAGATGAGAAGCTGTATTATGCTAAGGCACATGGCAGAAACCAGGTCATCATGCAGATTCCAGAGGAACAGAAGGATGTGGACACAGAGACAACGATAGAAAAGAAATGAATGTGTATTAGGCTAAGATCAAGATAGAAGTCCTTTTTCAATATTTGAAAAGGGACTTATTTTTATGCGGCTCATTGAGATTGTTATGTAAAGCATTTATATAAAAATTTATATAAATATTTACTACTAATAATCGGAAAAATCAAATTTTATGTAATAATATGGCACTTAAGTTGTGAAAAAGTAACAAATATATAATCATTAAAACAGTGATAATTGACAAAGAGGTAAGAAATGATATAAAATTGATTGAAGAAAAATATAAATTATTTATAATAAGATTTATAAAACATTTAGATAATTTGGAGAGGCGAAACAAGAGATGAAGGCAAGCATAAAACAAATCAGCGAGATGACCGGATACTCACCTGCAACCATATCAAATGCTTTAAACAGAAAAAAAGGTGTGAACAGTGAGACGGCACAGGAGGTATTCAGAGTCGCAAAGGAAATTGGGTACATACAGGAGAATGATATTAAGAAAATCGTGTTTGTCATGTACAAGAGCTCTGGTTTAATTATTGAAGACACACCATTTTTTTCACTGATGATCGACGGATTTCAAAATGAATGTAGAAACTCTGGCTATGATATGGTCATCAGCTATTTAGACAAAAGGAAAGATGACTACGAGGCGCTGCTGAAATCTATTACCAATGATCTGGACTCAGCAATCGTATTGTTGGGATCAGAACTGATGGGTAACGATTTTGAAGATTTCAGAGATGCAAAGGGACTGCTCATGACGCTGGACTACTGGAGCGATGACATGAGCAGAAACGGAGTTTTGATTAATAATGAAGATTCAGCAAGAAAAGCAGTTGATTACCTGATTGAACATGGGCATAAGGACATCGGATACCTGAAGGGAAGCTTTCGGATCAAGGCGTTCCGCTCGAGAGCTGTCGGCTACAGGATTTCTATGAATAAACACACTCTGCCAGTTAACAAGGAATACACAGTGACCTTGAGCACAACTATGGATGGAGCCTATAAGGATATGCTGACCTATTTAGAAAAGAAACCGAAACTGCCGTCAGCGTACTTTGCGGACAATGATATGATCGCATTTGGGGCAATGAAGGCTCTAAAGGAGTCGGGATATCGGATACCAGAGGATGTTTCCATCATAGGTTTTGATGACCTGCCTTATTGTGAGATTGTAAGTCCGAGACTAACCAGCCTCAGGGTACCGAAGCAGGAGATGGGAAAGATGGCAGTCAGACGGATGTTGGAGATGATTAAATATGGTGATAATGTCAAGGCGAAGACACAGGTCTGTACAGAATTCATAGAAAGAGACAGTGTTCGCACGATTCAATAAATATGGAAAATAGATAAAGGAGAGAACATCATGAAAAGGATGAAGCTAGGATTTGCGCCAACTAGAAGAAGTATTTTCAGTGCACCAGATGCGATTAAGTATGCTGGACTGACAAGGGAGAAGCTAAAGGAACTGGATGTCGATTTTGTGGACATCAATGATATCAATGAGGAAGGGCTGCTCTATGATGATAAGGATGTAAAGAAAATCGCAGAGAAGTTTAGAAAAGAGGGCGTTGATGGGTTATTTCTTCCACACTGTAACTTTGGAACAGAGTATGTGTGTGCAAGACTGGCAAAGGAACTGGGTGTTCCAGTACTTTTGTGGGGACCGCGAGATGAGAGACCAGATGAAAATGGTATCCGTTTGAGAGATTCACAGTGTGGTTTGTTTGCAACAGGTAAGGTACTCAGAAGATTTCAGATTCCGTTTACGTACATGACAAACTGCAGATTATCAGATCCAGAGTTTGAAAGAGGCATTAGAGATTTCCTGACGGTTTGCAATATCGTGAAAGTGTTCCATAATACTAGAATTCTTCAGATCGCACCAAGACCATTTGATTTTTGGACAACGATGTGCAATGAGGGAGAACTGCTTGAAAAGTTCAATATTCAGCTGTCACCGATTCCGATGCCGGAGTTGACTGATGCAGTCAAGAAAGCGAAGGCAGAAGGAACAGAGGTACAGAAGGTTGTTGCATACTGCAGAGAAGTCATGAATATTAAGATCAAGGATGAGGAGCTGGAAAATGTGGCAGCTCTGAAGGTGGCCATGAAGCAGCTGGCAGATCAGTACGGATGCAATGCAATCGCAATCCAGTGCTGGAATGCATTACAGGGAGAACTCGGAATTATGCCATGTGCAGCCAATTCTTTATTAAATGAAGAGGGTATACCAGTTGTATGCGAGACCGACATCCACGGTGCAATCACAGCCGTCATGATAGAGGCAGCAGGTATGGACGAAGCAAGAGGCTTCTTCGCAGACTGGACGGTTAGACACCCTGACAATGAAAATGGGGAGCTGCTGCAGCACTGCGGTCCGTGGCCAATCTCTGTTGCAAAGGAAAAGCCTAGTATTGGATATCCGCTGGCGTTTGATCACCCAGGTGCAGTTGAGGCAGAGGCAAAGCATGGTGATATGACACTGTGTAGATTTGATGGAGACAATGGAGAATATTCTCTGCTGCTAGGTCATGCAAAGGGTATTGACGGACCATATACAAAGGGTACCTATGTATGGGTTGAGGTAGAAAATCTCAAGAGACTGGAAGCTAAGGTAGTCGAAGGACCCTACATCCACCATTGCGTAGGGATTCATAAGGATGTCGTGCCTGTACTGTATGAGGCATGCAAATACATAGGCATCAAACCAGATCTGTATGATCCGATCGAAGAGGAAGTTAAAGCATATTTGCGCGGAGAATGAGAAAAGAGGAGAATGATGGAGAATTTAAAAGCAAAGTCATTTGCATTACGTAAGAATGTAATTGACATGATCGTAGAGGGAAAGGGCGGACATATTGGTGGTGATATGAGTGTTATGGATATTCTGGTTACACTTTATTTCAGCCAGATGAATGTATCACCTGAGAATATGGATAGTCCAGACAGAGACCGGTTCGTTATGAGCAAAGGACACTCGGTCGAGGCATTATATGCAGTACTTGCAGCGAAGGGATTTTTCCCGATCGAACAGGTCATTAGTGAGTTTTCAAAATTTGGCTCACAGTTTATCGGACACCCGAACAATAAGCTACCAGGTATCGAGATGAACTCAGGTTCACTCGGACACGGACTGCCGGTTTGCGTCGGTATGGCATTGGCTGGCAGAATGAATCATAGTGATTATCGTGTCTATACTGTGATGGGCGATGGGGAACTGGCAGAGGGATCTGTGTGGGAAGGCATTATGGCAGCAGGGCATTATAAGCTGGATCACCTGTGTGCAACCGTTGACCGCAACAGACTGCAGATTTCAGGAAACACAGAAGATGTTATGGCACATGATGATCTGTGTCAGCGGTTTGCATCCTTTGGATGGAATGTCATCAGTGTAGAGAACGGAAATGATATTGAGCAGCTGGATCGTGCATTCAATGAAGCAAAACAGTGCAAGGGAAAACCAAGCGTTATCATAGCAAACACAGTCAAAGGATATGGTTCTTCCGTTATGGAAAATAAAGTGAACTGGCATCACAAGGTTCCGACTCCGGAAGAGTATGCACAGATCATGAAGGATCTGTCAGAAAGGGAGGAGGCAGCGAAAAATGAATAAAATACCAAATCGACAGGCTATCTGCGATGTGCTGATGGAGCATGCAAAGACGGACAAGGATATCGTAGTACTATGCAGCGATTCCAGAGGTTCTGCATCCTTATCAGACTTTGCGAAGACTTATCCAGATCAATTTATAGAGGTAGGTATTGCAGAGCAGAATCTAGTCAGCATCTCAGCAGGACTTGCAAAATGCGGTAAGAAACCGTTTGCAGCATCACCGGCATGCTTTCTGTCTACTAGAAGCTATGAACAAGCAAAGGTGGACGTGGCTTATTCAAATACAAATGTCACACTAATCGGTATCAGTGGTGGTGTCAGCTATGGTGCACTCGGCATGAGTCATCATTCTGCACAGGATATTGCAGCGATGTCATCCGTACCGAATATGCGTGTGTATCTGCCAAGTGACAGATTCCAGACTAGATGTCTGATCGATGCGCTTCTGCAGGACGAGAAGCCTGCATATGTCAGAGTCGGCAGGAATCCTGTAGAGGATATCTATGAGGAGAATCATACACCATTTGAAATGGATCGTGCAACAGTCGTTAGAGAGGGACAGGATCTGTTGATTGTAGCGTGCGGCGAGATGGTACGTGGTGCGATAGAGGCTGCTGATCTCTTGAAGGAAAAAGGAATCTCAGCAACAGTGCTGGATATGTACTGTGTGAAGCCGTTAGATACAAAGGCAATTATAGACGCAGCCAAAACTGCAAAGGCAGTCATAACAATAGAAGAGCATGCACCATTTGGTGGTCTGGGCTCCATGGTGAGCCAGGTGGTCGGAACCAATTGTCCGAAAAAGGTGATCAACATGGCACTGCCAGATACACCAGTCATCACTGGTACTTCAAAAGAAGTATTTGACTACTACAAGCTAAATGCAGAGGGAATCGTAGAACAGGCAATGGAGATTATCTGATATGCAGGAAAAATATATCATCGGGATTGATCAAAGTACACAGGGTACAAAGGCGCTTCTCTTCGGAGGAGACGGCAGGTTGATCCACAGGGCGGATCTGGGACATGAACAGATTGTAAATGAATATGGATGGGTGTCTCATAATCCCGAGGAGATTTACAACAATGTCATTGAGGTGGTTAGGAAGCTGATCACGGAATCAAAGATTAATACAGATGCAATCGTGGGCATCGGAATCAGCAACCAGCGCGAAACATCTGTCGCATGGAACCGAAAGACTGGAAAATCTGTTGGATATGCAATTGTATGGCAGTGTGCACGTGCAAAGGAGCTATGTGCCCGTATAGAAGCAACAGGGATCGGAGAGGCAGTCAGGGAAAAGACAGGGATTCCAATTTCCCCATATTTTCCAGCAGCAAAGTTCGCATGGCTCCTTGAAAATCAAAAGGAAGCAAAGCAACTAGCTGAACAAGGAGAGTTGTGTCTCGGAACTATGGACAGCTATCTGGTCTTTAGGCTGACAGGTGGTGAACACTTTCAGACAGACTATTCCAATGCGTCACGTACACAGCTGTTTAACCTACATACTCTTACATGGGACGAGGAAATATGTGGATGGTACGGGATTGATCAGATGTGTCTTCCAACCGTGACAGATTCAAATGGTGATTATGGACAGACGGATTTTGAACATCTGCTGAAGCATAAGGTACCGATTCATGGAGTTCTGGGTGACTCACATGGAGCACTGTTCGGGCAGGGATGCCATTTGACCGGTATGGTCAAAAGCACATATGGCACAGGCTCCTCCATCATGATGAATATAGGTGAAAAGCCTGTCATCAGCGAACATGGAGTCGTGACTTCACTGGCATGGGGGATCAGCGGTAAGGTCAATTATGTACTGGAAGGTAATATTAACTATACAGGAGCGGTTATTACATGGCTGCAGTCTGATCTGCAGATAATTGGATCAGCAAAGGATACGGAGCAGCTGGCCATTGAGGCTAATCAGAATGACCAGACCTATCTTGTACCCGCATTCTCTGGACTGGGAGCACCATACTGGGATAATGAAGCTACAGCAGCAATCAGCGGCATGTCCAGAACGACAGGAAAAAAGGAAATCGTCAAGGCAGCACTGGAGTGCATTGCTTATCAGATCACAGATATTCTAGAGGCCATGAGCCAGGACGCCAGAGTACAGATTGCGGAGCTTCGAGTAGACGGTGCCCCTACTGGAAATCAGTATCTTATGCAGTTTCAGAGCGACATCGCAGGTATTCCTGTACAAGTGCCTGATGTAGAAGAACTTTCTGGGATCGGAGCAGCCTACATGGCGGGGATTGCGCTTGGCGTATTTCAACAGGAAAGTCTGTTTTCACAGATGAACAGGAAACAATATATGCCAGTCATGTCCAGAGAACAAAGAAATGCAAAATATGCTGGATGGAAGGCAGCTGTAGGCAAAGTGCTTACATCAAACAGGAACTGACAAGAGAAATCTTGTTTGTATCATAAAAACTATCAATCATTTAAAGGAGGAACAAAATGAAAAAGAAATTACTCAGTGTTTTATTAAGCACAGCAATGGTGGCAGCACTACTTTCAGGATGTGGAGCCAAAACAGAGGCAGCAGCACCTGCAGTAGAAGAGGCAGCACCCGCAGCAGAAGAAGCAGCACCTGTAGCAGAAGAAGCACCCGCAGCAGCAGAAGAAGCAGCACCTGCAGCAACCGCTTTACCTGGTGGCGGATCAAATATTATTTATGTCATCACCCCTTCCGTATCCAATCCTTTCTTTGGAACAGAGGCAGATGCAGCTTCAGCGAAGGCTAAAGAGCTAGGTTATGAGGTAAAGGCAGTTTCACATGATGACGATGCAGCAAAGCAGATGGAATTATTTGAGAGTGCAATCGCAGACGGCGCAGCAGCTATCATTTGTGATAATGCAGGCGCAGATGCTACAATTGAAGCAGTACAGAAGGCATATAATGCAGGAATCCCGACATTCCTGATCGACAGAGAGATCAACCAAGAAGGCATCGCTATTTCACAGATCGTAGCAAACAATTACCAGGGTGCAAAGGCAATCGCAGAGGTGTTTGTAGAGGCTATGGGCGAAGAAGGCAAGTATGCAGAGTTGATGGGTAAAGAATCTGATACAAATGCAGGTGTTCGTTCATCCGCATTCCATGAAGTCATTGATCAGTACGAGGGACTGGAAATGGTAGCACAGGAAACAGCTAACTGGGAGCAGACAGAAGGTTTTGAGAAAATGGAAACCATCATCCAGTCTAATCCAGATCTGACGGGTGTTATCTGCGGTAACGATACAATGGCTATGGGCGCAGTTGCAGCTTTGGAAGCAGCAGGCATGAAGGATGTTGCAGTTATCGGTGTTGACGGTTCCAATGATGCAAGAGATGCCATCAAAGCAGGCAAGATGACAGGTACAGCACTGCAGCAGGCAGCTCTGATCGCAGAGATGGCAGTACAGCAGGCAGATGACTATTTAAAGAATGGCTCTACAGGTTTAGATGAGAAGCAGTTGGTTGACTGCGTGGCAATTACAAAAGACAATGCAGATAAGCTGGACAATTTCGTATTCAAGTAAAATCATAAGGTAGTATCAGTTCATACAGGTTAGGATAGAAGCAGGGTGTCTGCTCGCAGACGCCCTGCTTTCTAAAAAGAGATATCAATCATAGTACAGCTGCAGAACTGCTGTCATTTTAAATATGAAAATAATGAGATCGTTTTAAATAGATGAATAAGAAAAGGAAACAGGTTGGGATCGGGAAGGAGTAATAGGATGAAAAAGAAAAATTATGTCATACTCATGGCAGTCTGCATGGGGATGCTGACATTAACCGGGTGTGTCAAGGTGGTTAAGACAGGAGAAGAGGCAGCACTGACTGGAGCCGTTTCATTTAATGCGGGTGATAACGTGGCAAACTTCTGGGATACTACGGCATTGCCAGAGATGGAGGGGAAAGCAGCAGATCTGGCAGAGCTATTGAATAGCGCCAGTGGTGATCTGAGTTCACTTGCATCTGAGGATTATGCAAAGTACTCTATGGGTGATCAAGGAGAATTGACTTATACAGTCAAAGGAATGGCAAACATTACCGAGGTTGTTACAGATAAAAAAGCAGGCTATATTACCATAAAGTTGGACGGATACGACGGAGCTGATGTCATCAAGCTGCAGATTGGAACAGTCTTTAAGGGTACTTCTGTCAGAGACTCTTTGAATTTTATAGATTTTAATGATTATACGAATCAGATTGAATGGGCAGAGGTATCGCAAAGCATCAATTCACTGATCCAGAAAAATGTGATCGACCCGATTGGTTATGAGGCCTTTGAGGTAGGGAAAAATATTGAATTTATAGGTGCATTTACAGTTGGCTCATCAGGGGAGATTCTGATCACACCGACAAAATTGGCAATCCAGTAGGAGCGGAGGATATAGAATGAGCAATATATGTTTACATGCTGAAAAAATTGACAAGAGATATCCCGGAACAAAAGCGCTTGATGAGGTTTCCTTCGACGTAGAGATCGGTAAGGTTAATGTTCTGATTGGCGAGAACGGCGCAGGGAAGTCTACACTGATGAAGATCATTGCAGGAATCGAACAGCCGTCAGCTGGTAAGATGTTCATGGGCAGCGAGGAAGTCAAATTTAAAAATACCAGTGAGGCTAGAACGTGTGGCATCGGGATTATTCATCAGGAGCTGAGTCTGTTCCCGAATCTGACGGTATACCAGAATATGTTCATGGGAAATGAAAAGAAAATTGGACTGGCTGTTGATAATAAGACACATATCGAAAAAACAGTAGAGATTCTGAAGCGTTTGGAATATCCAATCGATCCACAGACAATCGTAGGAGATCTGCGTGTAGGTCAGCAGCAGATGATCGAGATTGCCAGAAATCTGATTCAGGATAATCTGAAAATTCTGATTATGGATGAGCCGACCTCCTCACTGAGTGAGTCTGAGGTAGATGTTCTTTTCAAAATTATGAGAGAACTGACGGCACAGGGCATCTCTATCGTCTACATATCCCATAGACTAGAGGAAATCCTGCGAATCGGGGACAATGTCACGATCCTGCGAGACGGCAGATGGGTCGCACATGCAGAGGTGGCAGATATTGATGTACCTTGGATTGTCAAGAATATGGTCGGTTCCGATAAGGGATATCAGAGAAGAGAGAGAAATATAGACTGGAGCAAACGGGAAGTTGTTCTGGAAGCAAAGGACATCACATTGCCTAAGAAGGGTGGCGGCTATCTGCTGGATCGGGTCAACTTTTCACTCAGAAGGGGAGAAATCCTAGGTATCTATGGCTTGCTTGGTGCAGGACGTACAGAATTGTTTGAGTGTATCATGGGACTGCGACCAGAGCATACAGGAGATATTTTGCTAAATGGAGAAAAGGTAGATGTCAAGAATATCTCAGAACAGATAGAAAGGGGATTTGCACTGGTTCCAGAGGACAGACAACGCGAGGGCCTAGTGCAGACCATGAGCATCAAAAAGAATATTTCACTTTCAAGCCTGAAACGCTATGTAAAGGGAATCTTCGTAAATCAAAAGCTGGAAAATGAAAAAGTAGATGAACAGATTCAGGATATCCATATCAAGGTGGCTAATAAGGAGCTGCCGATTCTCTCCTTATCTGGCGGAAATCAGCAGAAGGTCGTGATCGGCAAGGGGATTCTGACAGAACCGAAGATCCTGCTTCTGGATGAACCAAGCCGAGGCATTGATATTGGTGCTAAGACAGAAGTATTCGATATCATCAACCAGTATGCGGAAAGAGGGTTGTCATTGCTGGTGATTTCTTCGGAGCTAAAGGAAATCGTAGCAATTGCTGATCGAGTGTTCGTACTGTCGAATGGCAAGAAGACAGGGGAGTTTACAGAGGATGAAATCACAGAAGACAGTCTGGTCATGGCCTCATATCAAGGACACCGTACAGGAAAATCAGATACAGAGAGTGAAGGAGAGCAAAGATGAATCAAGTAAAAAAGTTGGATAAGACCACAATCGGCTTAACCCTATTAAAAGGAAGGACATTTATCGTCCTGATCATATTAATGATATTTTTTAGCTGTGCAGCCCCTGCATTCCTGCAGGTCAGCACGATGCTTCTGATTGCAAAGCATGTGGCATTATACGGTATACTGGCAGTCGGCATGACCTATGTTATCATCACGGGCGGTATCGATTTATCAGTAGGCTCTATAGTTGGTCTTGCAGGTATGATTGCGGGTGGACTGTTGCAGGAGGGTCTGGTGACTCCGTTCGGATATACATTGTATTTCAGTGTGCCACTAGTGCTGTTGATCGCAGTAATTCTAGGTGCGTTGATCGGTTGGTTAAATGGTGTCATCATTACAAAGTGCAATGTAGCCCCCTTTATCGCAACACTTGGAATGATGTATGTAGCAAGAGGCTTTTCCAATCTGCGTTCCAATGGTGCTACATATCCCAACCTTCGAGGAAATGAAGTACTTGGCAATACAGGCTTTGACCTGCTTGGTACAACGGTGCTTGGAATTCCAGTTGGTGTTATTATCTTTTTTGTAGTTGCCTTGATTGCTTCTGTGCTATTAAAAAAGACTGCTTTTGGATGGCATGTATTCTCTATCGGTGGCAATGAGAAAGCTTCAAAGCTATCCGGGATCAAGGTCAACAGGGATAAGATTCTTGTATATATGTTCTCAGGAGCATGTGCTGCTATTGTCGGATTGATCAATACTTCACAGCTGGTTGCAGCTCATCCAGCATCAGGAGAGTCATGGGAAATGAATGCAATCGCAGCAGCAGTCCTTGGTGGAACATCTATGGCAGGCGGTATCGGAACGATTGGAGGAACGATCGTAGGTGCCTTCGTTATCGGCGTGATTAATGACGGTATGGTTATGTGCGGCGTATCAGAGTTCTGGCAGATGGTCATCAAGGGTGTGGTAATCGTAGCGGCTGTAATCATTGATCAGTTTCAGAGGAACATGGAAGCAAAGATGGCACTGCAGGCGCGTAATTCAAGCAAATAAGTGTGTAGTCATATAAAATCTAAAAATTTGGAAATTGAAGACAAATTAAGAATCAAGCCTGGGAAATGAGGAATCAGTAAAGATGAAAAAAAGAGGGATACTGAATGCGGAGTTGGCAAGAGCAATTGCGGCATTGGGACATATGGAAGAGTTTTTGATTGGTGATGCAGGTATGCCAATTCCACATGGAGTGCCAGTGATCGATCTGGCTCTGTGTGGGGGAGTTCCATCCTTTGAGCAGGTTATGAATGCAATACTGGATGAGACCGTCGTTGAGTACTATTACCTGGCAGAGGAGATTGTGGAGAAAAATCAGTACTTATTAAATTTCTTCCAGAAGTCCATGCCGGGGATTGAATCGGAAATGATGCCACATATTGACTTTAAGAAGTGTGCCAGAGATGTTAAGTTTGCAATTAGAACTGGAGAGTTCACTCCATATGCCAATATAATATTGAGAGCAGGCGTTGCATTTCCTGCCTGAAAACATGTATAATAGAAGGAGACTTCTCGCTGCAGGCTGGAAAGTAATCCTTGACAAATAAAAACATAAATTCCTCATGACGTGTGCAGAAAGGCGGAAGCCAGAGCTGGCAAACAAGTACGTCATGGGGAATTGTTATATCAGCAACAGATTGAAAGAGTATGCGTGAAGGAGAAAAATAATTATGACAAAAATATTAAATTTCGGATCATTGAATTATGATTATGTATATACAGTGCATCATATCGTGCAGGGAGGAGAAACGATTGCCTCTGCAGGCATGGAGACCTACTGTGGGGGGAAAGGACTGAATCAGTCAATTGCTCTTGCAAGAGCGGGTGCCAGAGTCTTTCATGCAGGGCTGGTCGGTGAAGAAGGCAATCAGATGATTGAGTTGTGCAAGGAAAGCGGCGTAGATGCGAGGTATATTAGGAAGATTGCAGGAAAGAGCGGTCATACAATCATTCAAGTGGATCAGAATGCTCAAAATTGTATCATTCTGTTCGGAGGAAGCAACCGAAAGATGACGCATGCTTTGATAGATGAAGTATTACAGGATTTTGAAGCAGGTGATTATCTGCTGCTGCAGAATGAAATCAATGAGATTCCTTATATGATAGACCAAGCTTATCAAAAGGGAATGAAGATCGTGATGAACCCGTCACCATATGATGAACATGTGGAGGAATGCGATCTTTCTAAAATTGAAATTTTGATGATCAATGAGGTAGAGGGAGAGCAGATCACAGGAAAAAAGGATGCCACAGATATTTTGACTGAGTTGGTCAATCAATATCCTGATATGAAAATTTTGTTGACATTGGGAAGTAGAGGAGCTATTTATTGTATAAAGGAACAGCAATTCATACAGACAGCCATGAAGGTGGACGCAGTTGATACTACTGCAGCAGGAGATACCTTTACAGGCTATTTTCTAGATTCTGTATTGCGTGGACTTCCAGTTGAACAGGCATTGCGACGTGCTACAGCAGCTTCAGCGCTAGCCGTGACCAGACCCGGTGCCGCAGCCTCGATTCCTATGAGTGCTGAGGTGGAGAAAATGCTACAGTAGAGTTTATCAAAGGAGGACGGACAATGAATGTAAAGGAAATCGTATCTAAAATGACACTTGAGGAAAAGGCAGGAATGTGCTCCGGTGCTGATTTCTGGCATACGAAAGGAGTAGAGCGCCTAGGTGTTCCAGCAGTGATGGTCAGCGATGGACCGAATGGTCTGCGTAAGCAGGCAAATCAGGCAGATCATCTTGGCGTGAATGAAAGCATCGAAGCCGTATGCTTTCCAGCAGCATGTGCAACCTCCTGTTCCTTTGACAGAAATGTGATGAGAAAGCTTGGAAAGGCAATCGGAAAAGAGTGTCAGGCCGAGGATTTGTCAGTCATTCTGGGACCGGCGGTGAACATCAAGCGTTCCCCGTTATGCGGACGTAACTTTGAATATATTTCTGAGGATCCTTATGTGGCAGGTGAATTATCTGCAGCATTTATTCAGGGTGTACAGTCCAAAAATGTCGGAACCTCGATTAAGCATTTTGCAGTCAATAATCAGGAAGATCACAGAATGTCGGTTTCCGCCGAGGTGGATGAGAGAACACTCAGGGAAATCTATTATTCACCGTTTGAGACTGCAGTGAAGAAGGCTCAGCCATGGACGATTATGAATTCCTATAACAGGGTTAACGGAACTTTCACGGGAGAGAGTAAGGAGCTGCTGACGGATATTCTGCGTGATGAATGGGGATTTGAAGGACTGGTTGTATCAGACTGGGGAGCTGTCAGTGATCGTGTGGAGGGACTTAAGGCAGGCATGGATCTAGAGATGCCAGGTAGTCAGGGTACAAATGATCAGGAGATTATTAAGGCAGTGAGAGACGGATCCTTGTCAGAAGAGATTCTGGATCAGACAGTGGAGAGAATCCTGAAGCTGGCTTTCCGATATACAGAGCATAGAAAAAAAGAGGTCTTTGATCGTGTGAAGGATCATAAGAAGGCTGTAGAACTTGCAAAACAGTGTGTTGTTTTATTAAAGAACGAGAACAAAATCCTGCCGCTCAAGGATGGTAAGGATGAGATCGCCGTGATTGGCGGATTTGCTGCAAAGCCGCGTTTCCAAGGTGGCGGCAGCGGTCATATCAATGCGAAGCAGGTTCCATCTGCTGTGGAGGTACTTCAGAACTATCAGAAGGTACGCTATGCCGAAGGCTTCTCAGCGACGGAGGATATCATTGATCAGAAGCTTGTTAAGGATGCAGTAGAGGCGGCGAAGAAGGCTAAGAAGGTTGTGGTTTTTGCAGGACTGCCAGATTCCTTTGAGTCAGAGGGATATGACCGCAGTCACATGAGGCTGCCAGAATGCCAGAACCATTTGATTCAGAAGATATTGAAGGTGCAGAAGAATGTGGTTGTCGTACTGCACAACGGCTCACCAGTGGAAATGCCGTGGGCAGAGGATGTCAAGGGAATCGTGGAGGCATATCTGTGCGGAGAAGGGGCTGCAGAGGCAGTGATCGATATTTTATATGGAAAGAGTAACCCGTGTGGTAAGCTAGCAGAGACATTTCCGATGAAGCTCGAGGACAATCCATCTTATCTGAATTTCCCAGGGACAGATGATAAAGTTTACTATGCAGAAGGTATTTTTGTGGGCTACAGATATTATGAAGCGAAGAAGATGCCAGTTCGCTTCCCGTTTGGGCATGGACTCAGCTATACGCAGTTTGAGATATCCAATCTACATTTGAATCAAAAAGCAGTGAAGGAATCAGAGACGGTTGAGGTTCGTGTTGATGTTAAGAACACTGGCAAGAGGGCTGGAAAAGAAGTGGTTCAGCTCTATGTTAGGGACACAACTGGGGCAGCTATTCGTCCAGAGAAGGAATTGAAAGGCTTCGAAGCTGTGGAGCTGGAACCAGGCGAGAAGAAGACAGTTACATTTGTATTAAATAAGCGTTCCTTTGCATGGTACAACATGAAGATTCGTGACTGGTATGCAGCAACTGGTGATTATATGATTATGGTAGGAAATTCCTCGCAGAATATTGTCGAGGAGGCAGTCATACACTATATCAGTGAGACAGAGATTCCTTTTGTAGTCACTAAGGATACCATTTTGGGAGATTTGTTTGCACATGAAAGGCTGAGAGATTATACAAAGAGAAATCTGATGGGACATATGGGCTTGTTGATTGCAGATGAGGACACACAAAAAAGTAATCAGGCAGCTGCAGAAGCAATCACGACTGAAATGCAGGAAGCCATGGTACAACATACCCCCATTCGTTCTCTCCGCAGCTTCTCCGATTATCCCAATGAGGAGATGGAGAAGGCAATTAGGGAATTGAATGAATTATTAAAATTTTAGTGAAAATTTTATATTTGATGTATTGACATGACAGATAGTTCGACGTATGATAATTCGTGCACGAACTATTTTGTTCTATATAATATAAAGCCATAGAAGAAAATACAGATTCATTAAGGTTGCTCTGAATTTAGACAACCCTACAGAAAGGAAGCACTCCATGGAACTGAAGCAGTCTTTGGGTAATCAATTGCGCATCCTAACAAACGCTATCCGTCATACTGTGTGCATACATAACAGAGGGGCATTGAATCATAATATTACGATGCTGCAGATGGGGATTCTCAGACATCTTCTCAAGCATCAGGGGATACCTGTGTTTCAGAAGGATATAGAGGAACAGATTGAAATCGGGAAGTCTACGCTCAGTGAGGTAATCAATGTGATGGAGAAAAATGATCTTCTAAAACGGGTTCCTTCGAGGAAAGACGGCCGATACAGAGAGCTTGTGATTACAGAAAAGGGACGTGAGGTAGGTAGAAGCTTTGCCGAAGGCGCAGAGAAATTTAATGAGCAGCTGTGCACGGGTATATCAGATGAAGAATTGAGAATTTGCTTAGATATAATAGAGAGGATGACAGAGAATGTTAAAAACATTAGGGGCACAAATTAAGGAATTTAAGAAAGTATCCCTGCTGACACCAGTATGTATGATTGGTGAGGTCATTATGGAAATGATCATACCGCTTATGATGGCTTCCATCATTGATGACGGTGTGGAAGCAGGCAACATGGGACATATCTATGTAGTAGGGGCATGGATGGTGCTTGCAGCAGCACTGGGATTGACCTTCGGTGTGTTGGGAGGAAAGTTCGGAGCGAAGGCATCTACTGGCTTTGCACGCAATCTTAGAAAGGCAATGTATGATAATATACAGACATTTTCCTTCTCTAATATTGATAAATACAGTACATCCGGACTGATTACCAGATTGACAACGGATGTCACAAATATTCAGAATGCCTATCAGATGATATTGCGTATGTGTACAAGGGCACCATTTAGTCTAATCATTGCGATGACCATGGCATTTATCATCAATGCAAAGTTAGCCAGTATTTATGTAGCGGCAGTGATTTTCCTAGGCATCTGTATGTTCTTTCTGGTTCGTACCGTTTCCAAATATTTCAGGCTTGTATTCAAGAGATATGATGCATTAAATGAGAGTGTACAGGAAAATGTATCTGGTATCCGTGTGGTGAAGGCGTACGTCAGAGAAGATTATGAAAATGAAAAATTTCGCAAGGCGAGCGATCAAATTTATAAGATGTTCGTCAAGGCAGAGAGTGTGATTGCCCTGAATAATCCGATCATGCAGCTCACTGTTTATGGCTGTATCCTCGCCATCAGCTGGTTTGGAGCTAAGATGATCGTTGGAGGCTCCTTGACGACAGGTCAGATGATGAGTCTATTAACGTATTGTATGAATATTTTGATGAGTTTGATGATGCTATCCATGATTTTTGTGATGGTGACCATGAGTGCTGCAAGTGCAGAACGTATTACTGAAGTATTAAATGATAAAGCAGATCTGGAGAGTCCGGTCAATCCTGTCATGAGTGTGACTGACGGCAGCGTTGTATTTGATCATGTGACCTTCCGTTATTATAAAGATAGTGAGAAGCCAGTGTTAGATAATATCCATCTGCAAATCGAGGCAGGAGAAACAATCGGAATCATCGGAGGAACAGGAAGTGCCAAGTCATCACTTGTGAATCTGATCAGTCGTCTCTATGATGTGACCGAGGGCAAGGTTACAGTCGGCGGCAGGGATGTTCGGGATTATGATCTGGATACGCTGCGTAATCAGGTCGCAGTTGTACTGCAGAAGAATGTTCTCTTCTCAGGCACCATCCTGGAGAATCTGCGCTGGGGTAAAAAGGATGCAACAGAGGATGAATGTAGGGAAGCATGCCGACTTGCATGTGCGGATGAGTTTATAGACAAGATGAAGGACGGCTACAACACGTACATCGAACAGGGCGGAGCCAATGTATCAGGTGGACAGAAACAGAGACTTTGTATTGCAAGAGCACTTTTGAAAAATCCAAAGATACTGATTTTAGATGACAGTACCAGTGCAGTCGATACGGCTACGGATGCGAAGATCCGCAGTGCCTTTGCACAGAAGATTCCTGGTACGACTAAGTTCATCATTGCACAGCGCATCAGTTCCGTGAAGGATGCAGACCGCATCATAGTTATGGAGGATGGTCATGTGGATGGCTTTGGAACACATGAAGAATTACTTGCAAATAATGAAATCTATCAGGATGTATATGAATCTCAGACCGGCGGAGCCGGTGACTTCGATGCGAACGGAGGTGAGCAGTAATGGCAGGAGAAAGCGCAAAGGTAGTCAGAGGCCTAATGGGCGGCAACAGAGGCAATAGAGGCGTCCGAGGTATGAAGTCTACAGTTGAAAATCCAGGAGCAGTATTCAAACGACTGATTGGTTATGTATTTCAGTATTATGCACCACACTGCATCATCGTTGTCATTGCCATTATTATAAATGTACTTGCCAGTGTACGTGGTACATGGTTTATGCAGACATTGATTGACGGGTATATCGTGCCGTTAATGAAGGCAGACAATCCTGATTTTTCAGGACTTGCTGGGGCAATTGGACAAGTGGGAATTTTCTATCTGTTTGGTGCGGCAGCTGCATATTTGCAGGCAAAGATCATGATCTATATCAGCCAGGGAACCCTAAAGCGTCTGCGTGACACACTGTTTACCCATATGGAGAGTCTTCCAATTAAGTACTTTGATAGTCATGCACATGGTGATATCATGTCAATCTACACAAATGATGTGGATACACTACGTCAGATGATCAGCCAAAGTATGCCACAGATCTTCTCCAGTGCCATTACGATTGTAAGCGTCTTCATCAGTATGATTATGCTGAGTATTCCACTGACGGTAGTGACGCTGCTTATGGTGGGATTGGTATTATTTACCACAGGAAAATTAGCTGGACAGTCTGGTAAGTATTTCACAGCACAACAGAAGGATCTAGGTACCCTGAACGGTTATATTGAGGAAATGATGGAGGGTCAAAAGGTTGTGAAGGTGTTCTGCCACGAGGAAGAGAGCATTCAGAAATTCGATGAACTGAACAATCAGCTGTTCAATAGTGCAGATCATGCCAATAAATTTGCCAATATTCTGATGCCAATCAATGCACAGATTGGAAACATTAGTTATGTACTATGCGCCATTGTCGGCGGTGCATTTGCCCTTTCTGGATTCAACGGATTTACGTTGGGTAAGTTAGCAAGCTTCTTAACCTATAATAAGAGCTTCAACATGCCGATCAATCAGGTTAGCATGCAGCTCAATAGTATCGTGATGGCACTTGCAGGTGCTGATCGTGTATTTAAGCTGTTAGATGAAAAGCCTGAGCTGGATGAGGGTTATGTAACACTGGTCAATGCAAAAAATGAAAATGGTAGGCTGGTTGAGACCACAGAGCGTACAGGCGTTTGGGCATGGAAGCATTACCATAAGGCAGAAGATACAACAACCTATGCGGAACTCAAAGGGGACGTTGTATTTAACGATGTGGATTTCGGCTATACGGATGAGAAGATGGTACTAAATAATATTGATCTGTTCGCAACACCTGGACAGAAAATTGCGTTTGTGGGTTCAACTGGTGCTGGTAAGACGACCATTACAAATTTGATTAATCGTTTCTATGATATTCAGGACGGCAAGATTCGTTATGACGGTATCAATATTAATAAAATCAAGAAGGATGACCTGCGACATTCGCTAGGTATCGTACTGCAGGAGACACATTTATTTACTGGGACTGTCATGGAGAATATCCGTTACGGCAAGTTAGATGCAACCGATGAAGAGGTCATGGCTGCCGCAAAGCTAGCAAATGCAGATGGCTTTATCAGAAAGCTGTCAGACGGCTACCAGACACAGCTGACTGGAGACGGAGCAAACTTAAGTCAGGGTCAGCGTCAGCTGCTTGCAATCGCACGTGCAGCCATTGCCGATCCGCCAGTACTGATTCTGGATGAGGCAACAAGCTCGATTGATACAAGAACCGAGAAATTTGTTCAGGAGGGCATGGATCAGCTCATGAAGGGCAGAACAACCTTTGTCATTGCTCATCGCCTATCCACAGTCAAGAACAGTGACTGCATCATGGTACTCGAACAGGGTCGTATCATTGAGCGCGGCACACACAATGAACTGATTGAAGAGAAGGGCAAGTACTATCAGTTGTATACAGGACTTGCAGTAAATGCATAATCAGCAGGGGGCTCTCATTGTAAAGAAATGAGGAGTCGATAAGCAGAAAAAGTGATTAGAATGAGTCGAGAATACAAGCGGGAGCAAATATGCAGCTAACCATAACGGAAGACATGATTGAGACTAAGAAGTTTGCTGAGAAATATCATTACGAAAAGGAATCTCTGGAGCAGTTAACAGCACTGTTTCATGAGGTTTGTATCAAGGGGTCTTTCATTGAGGTGTACCAGAGGACAATCATGCGGGAAGAGTATGCACTTTTGCCAGTTGATCGGGCAGAGCTGATGGCATTAACATTAGGAAACTGGATTGATGAATGGCAGGAATATGACTTGGAGCATGAGAATCTGACCAATGCCTATATGCTGGACTGTGTCTGCAATGAACTATTGTTGATACTTTACCAGCAGATCAACAGGCAGTATGCAATAGAGACAGGAAGGTATGTGAAGCGGTATCATTTCATCGGAGAGAAGATTCCTCTGGAGGAGATGCCAAGGCTGCTTGCACTGTTAGATCAGACGAAAATCAAAAGCAATGCATATGGGGTTTTGCTTCCTAAAAAAAGTGTGGTTTTCTTTGCTGAAACAACCAATCAGCAGGAAGAAGAATGTCAGGGAATCTGCCAGTTCTGCACGCGTGCGACGTGTCCAAACAAGAGCAGTCAGGGATTCCATTTGACATATGGATATCAGAAGATATTCGGGGCATAGCCGTTATAAGAATGCAAGGGTGAGAATGATATGAAACAAGGCTTGATACATGTTTATATGGGTGATGGTAAGGGGAAGACGACAGCTGCAGTCGGGCAGTGTGTCCGGGCAGCAGGAGCTGGTCTGAGAGTTGTCTTTGTGCAGTTTATGAAGGGACGAAAAACAAGCGAGCTGAATAGCCTGCAAAGATTAGAAAATGTGAAGATTCTGCGGAGTGAGAAGGACTTTGGATTCTATGCGCAGATGAGTGAGGCTGACAGGACGGAAATTACAAGGATACATAACGAGCTGATAGACCAAGTGACTGATCTGGTCAATGAAGGAAACTGTGATCTGGTGATACTGGACGAATTGACCTATCCGTATGAATGGAATCTGATTAAGTGGGAATCTGTCGAAGAACTGGTCTGTCACAAGCCAGAACAGTTGGAACTGATTATTACAGGTCGTAATCCGGCACCAATCATGCTGGAGCACGCAGATTATATCACAGAGATGAAAATGATACGACACCCTTACGGACAGGGAATTGCGGCGCGCGAGGGAATTGAATTTTAGTTGAGTAGATCAAAAATCAGTACAGGAGGAATCATGATACGAACATTTAAGACACATAAGATTAGAAAACAACAGGAGTTAACTGGTAGCTACTGGACTTTTTCACCATGTGAGGGGGTATATGCTGGAAAATCCTATCAGGTAATGACACCAAGCTGCTGGGAGACGTATCCAGACTTCGCAGGATATCGTGGAGAGAGCGTTTATCGGACGCAATTTCAGGCGGGTGGGAATATCCGGTTGGAATTTAAGGGGGTCAGCCATACAGCGACAGTATGGCTAGATGGAAAGAAAATCGCTTCACATTATAATGCTTATACGATATTCAGTACAGTAGTCAAAGGATTGGATAGGGCAGAGCATAAATTAGAAGTTAGGGTAGATAATCGGTTCAGTTCGGAAAGTGCACTGCATATACCGAATGACTATATGTCCTACGGGGGAATCAGTAGACCCGTCGTGTTGGAAGAACTGAAAGACGTCTATATAGAATGGCTTCATGTAACACCACAATACAAGGCAGGAATATGGAAAGCATTACTTGAACTGAAGCTTCAAAATATCAGTGATGAGAGTAAATGTATTTTAGCAGGTATCAGACTTGCAGGAGAGGAGGTGCGCTGGCAGCAGACAGAAATTTCTGCGAACAGTGCTATTCTGCTGACTAGAGAAGTGAGTTTTGCAGATGTACAGACATGGGAGCCCCAACATCCCAATTTGTATACTATTCATGCAGTGCTTGAAGAGAACGGAATTGTTACGGATGATTACATTGATCGTTTTGGGTTTCGGCAGATCACAATAGTAGGGAAAAAGCTGTTGCTGAACGGAAATGAAATAACAATAAAGGGCTTTTGTAGGCATGAAGATCATCCATTGTACGGATGTGCTCTTCCCTTCGAAGCCATGACGGCAGACCTAGCTTTGCTGCATCATCTGGGCGCAAATTCCGTGCGTACAGTGCATTATCCGAATGATGAGTTGTTTTTAGATCTATGTGATGAACAGGGAATCTTGGTCTGGGAAGAAAATCATGCAAGGGGATTGAGCCTAGAGGATATGCAGAATCCTAATTTTGAACATCAGGCAGAGGAGGTCATCCGAGAAATGGTTCCGTCGCACTACAATCATCCGTCCATCTATATATGGGGAATACTGAATGAATGTGCTAGCGACACAGCATATGGAAAAGCTTGCTATGAGAAACAGCTATCACTAATCCGTACGTTGGATCAGTCCAGACCGCTTTCTTTTGCAAGCTGTAAGTTCAAAACAGATATTTGTCTTGGGTTGCCAGATGTTGTTTCCTATAACATCTATCCATTGTGGTATCATAATACTCCAGCTGCGAAGTATTTGGATGATTTGTATCAATGGGTACAGAATGAAACAGAAGGAGCTGGTAAACCATTTCTGATTACCGAAATTGGAGCTGGAGCTATATATGGCTGTCATGACCAACGGAATTCCAAATGGACAGAGGAGTATCAGGCAGAAGCCTTGAGAGCGCAGCTTGAGGCTGTTCTTTCATATGAGAATTGCATGGGTGTCTATATATGGCAGTTTTGTGATGTCAGAGTCAGCGAGGAATGGTTTGAAAAAAGACCGCGCTGCATGAACAACAAGGGTGTTGTGGATGAATACAGACGCAGAAAGTTATCCTATACAGTAGTGAAGGAGATATTTGAAGCATAATAAGAAATCAGCCACCACTGTTGTTGGATGGGGGCTGATTTGAGGATATTCTATTTGAATCAGAATGATGCGGCTAGGGGGTTAACTCGTCAATTTTCTTTAGTTCTTCCTCTGAGAAGGAAGCACTGTTTAATACTCCCAGATTCGTTATAATCTGTTCCGGACGTGAGGCACCTATTAAGACACTGGTAATGACTGAATCCTTCAATATCCATTTTAGTGCCATTTGAGAGAGCGTTTCTCCACGTTGCGCAGCAATATCATTCAAACTGGATATATGCGCTATCATATCTGCTGAAATTTGTGATTCATGAAGAAATCGTCCATCTGTTCGAATACGACTGTCCTCGGGAATTCCATGAAGATATCTGTTTGTCAGAAGACCCTGGGCGAGAGGACTGAAGCAAATGATGCCCTTATTGAGCTTTCGGGCAACGTCGATGAGACCATTTTGCTCAATTGTTCGATTCAAAATGTTATAAGAATTCTGATTAATGATAAATGGGCAGTGTAGCTCATTTAGTATGGTGCATGCTTTTTCCATGGTTACACCATCGTAATTGGAGAGACCGACATAGAGTGCTTTACCACTTTGTACAATTTGATTCAATGTGGCCATGGTTTCTTCTAGTGGGGTATCAGGATCCATGCGGTGATGATAAAAAATATCCACATAATCAAGACCCAGTCGTTTCAGACTCTGATCAAGACTGGCAATCAGGTATTTGCGGCTTCCCCAGTTGCCATAAGGACCATCCCACATATCGTAGCCGGCTTTTGTACTTATGACTAGTTCATCGCGATATGCGGATAAGTCATTTTTCAGTATGTGACCCAGATTACTTTCAGCACTTCCAGGTGACGGTCCATAATTATTAGCCAAATCAAAATGGGTGATACCATGATCAAAAGCGGTGAAACTCATCTGACGCATATTTTCATATTCATTGGTATCTCCGAAGTTATGCCATAATCCCAGTGAAACCTCGGGAAGCATAAGACCACTATGACCGCAACGATTATAGGTCATTTGCTGATAACGATTATTTTCTGCATGATACATAGTTTTTCTCCTTATTCTGTAGAAAATGATTTGATAAATGATAAATATATTGTATACCTTCAAGTATACTTGAAGTCAATCAATTTATCATAATTCTTTAATTTATAATCTGACTTTGGGTACGTAGATCAATAGCAGGAGGGTGATAACAATGGAAAAACAAAAAAAGCCTAAAATAAGACTTATTTAGAACAATAATGACAAAAGAATTGATTGAAAGTATAATATAAGAGCAAATCAAATCAGGAGGTAAGCAAATGAGTGAAAATTGTGATCATGACTGTTCTGCGTGCGCTTCGGACTGCGGCGACAGAACAACACCGCAGAGTTTTTTGGAGGAATTGAATCCGTTATCAGAAATCAAGAAGGTTATTGGCGTGGTCAGTGGCAAGGGTGGTGTTGGCAAGTCATTGGTGACTTCTTTGTTAGCTGTATCTATGCAGAAAAGGGGCTACAAGGTCGGTATTCTAGATGCCGATATTACAGGACCATCCATACCCAAGGCATTTGGAATCAGTGGCAAAGCCGCAGGAGATGGTATGTTTATCCATCCAATGGAGTCAAAGTCAGGCATCAAGGTGATGTCCATCAACATGCTGTTAGAAAACGATACGGATCCTGTTGTGTGGAGAGGTCCTCTGATTGCAGGTGTTGTAAAGCAGTTTTGGACAGATGTTGTCTGGGGTGATCTTGATTATTTGTTCGTGGATATGCCACCTGGAACAGGAGATGTGCCGTTAACTGTATTTCAATCGCTTCCTGTAGATGGAATTGTTGTTGTGACATCACCACAGGAGCTTGTCGGGATGATTGTTGGCAAGGCCGTCAATATGGCTTCGAGCATGGATGTTCCTGTACTTGGAATCGTAGAGAACATGTCTTACTTTGAGTGTCCAGATTGCCACAAGCATCATGAGATTTTCGGAGTGAGTCATATACAGGACTTTGCAGACCAGTATGGAATTCAGACAGTTGCAAAAATTCCGATAAAATCGGAGCTTGCGACTCTGAGCGATGCAGGAAAGATTGCAGATTTCGATGGAAACTGGTTGGAACAGATCAGCGAAGAAGTACTAGGAAAATTGCTGTAGTTACGTAAACCTCTATTACTTCCAAAAATACACTTCCAAATTTTGGTTGAATTCATGGCGAGGTCAGAAAAAATGTATGAATTGAAAACGATTAGGCTAGAAAAAATGTGATGTTTTGTGTTGAATAGGCCAGAAAAAATGTGATGTACTGATTCTGCAAAAAATATATTGACCAAGAATGGATGTGCAACATTCCGCTATATGCAATATGCAATTTATAATCTTAACAAAATGTTTACTATTTTTTTCTTTACAGAAACGTTAAAAAAATAGTATGATGTAGTTAAGGTTCTATTCTGGATATCATATTACTTTATCCAATATGTCGATGAACATTCATATATATTCTATCATACATTTTTAATTTTCCAATACACAAATCATAGAAGGAAAGGGGTTTTTATTTGTTACATAATGAATTACTTCATGAAAAAGTGAAGGAGTCGATTACATCTGTACTGCCGATTACATTGATTGTTCTGATTTTAAGTATTACTATTGCGCCATTATCGGCAGGAGTACTGACCTTGTTCTTGTTCGGGGCAGCACTGCTGATTTTTGGGATGGGATTTTTCACCCTGGGTGTTGATATGTCCATGATTCCGATGGGAGAGGGTATTGGTGTGCAGTTGAGCAAGGCACGCAAGGTTATCATACCTTTGATCGTCTGTTTTATTCTTGGAGTTCTAATCACGATTGCAGAGCCAGATTTACAAGTATTAGCAGAGCAGGTCCCATCCATTCCGAACATGATGTTAATTTTGACCGTTGCGGTTGGCGTTGGATTTTTCCTTATGATAGCGCAGCTTCGTATGTTGTTTAAAATCAAAACATCTTATATTCTGATTTTTTTCTATCTCATTATTTTTTCGCTGACTTTATTCACTCCAGCAGATTTTATTCCAGTTGCATTCGATTCTGGCGGTGTGACAACCGGTCCGATCACAGTTCCGTTCATTATGGCAATCGGTATCGGTATGGCTTCCGTGCGAAGTGATAAGAATTCAAGCAGCGACAGTTTTGGTCTGACAGCAATCTGCAGTATGGGACCGATTTTGTCTGTACTGTTGCTTGGAATTTTCTATCATCCAGAGGACATGGAGTACACACCTGTGAGTATTGCACAGATTGAGACTACGAAAGAAGCGGCTCAAGCATTTATCTACGCTGTTCCTAGATATGCAAAAGAGGTTGCGATAGCCCTGATTCCTATTGCACTTGTATTTATTGTTTTTCAGTTTGCATTCAAGAGATTTCATCTTAGACAGCTTTTAAAGATGGGCTCAGGTTTTCTATTTAGTTATATTGGCTTGGTCTTATTTTTGACAGGTGTCAATGTAGGGTTTATGCCAGCAGGACAATATATCGGAGCTGCAATTGCGGGCAGTAGTCTGGCATGGCTGCTTGTTCCAATCGGCGTTGTGATTGGATACTTTATTGTTCGGGCAGAGCCAGCAGTACAGGTATTGACCCGTCAGGTCGAGGATGTAACAAATGGATCAATTACTCAGAAATCGATCGCATCTGCTTTATCAATTGGCATTGCAGCCGCCGTTGGAATCGCAATGTTTAGGATTTTGACAGGCATCAATATTATGTGGTTCCTGATTCCGGGGTACTTGATTTCACTGACGATGACTTTCTTTGTTCCACAGATTTTTACTGGTATTGCATTTGACTCTGGTGGTGTGGCGAGTGGACCGATGACGACAACTTTCTTATTACCGCTTGCTGTTGGAGCCTGTGAAGCAGTTGGGGGCAATATTCTGACAGATGCCTTCGGGATTGTAGCAATGGTCGCCATGACTCCCCTGCTTACCATTCAGATGCTTGGTCTTGCTGATCAGCTACGAAGGAAGGCAAGACAGAAACGGTTTATCATACAAATGCAACAGGTGGAAGACAGCATTATGTACTTTGACTAGGAGGATAACATGGGAGACAACAGTATCATGCTGGTCTTGACGATAGCAGAACGTGGTTACGGCAAGGCGCTGGCAGAGTTTTATACAGAACGGAATGTGGCCTGCTCTTATCAGTGCATGGGGCATGGAACGGCATCCTCGGAGCTGTTGGATGTGCTGGGAATTGGTTCGGATGAGAAGGATATTTTGATTAGCTATGCATCTAAGTCGAATGCTGAACGATTGCTTTATCAGATTGTAAATGAGATTCAAGAAGACAGTTATGGCAATGGAATCGTATTCAATCTGCCGATGAGCGGACTCAATAGTCTGGTTGCCACAGCACTGATGGGTCATGGAAAACCAGGTATGGGAGGAATGAACATGGATATGGAAGTGAAATCAGATCACAGTATGATCTTAGTTACTGTTAATCAGGGAAACACCGATGATGTTATGAATACAGCAAGACAGGCGGGAGCAACGGGAGGAACTGTCATACGAGCCAGATGGGCAGGCCCAGATGATAGCAGTCAGTTCTATGGCATCTCTGTTCAGACAGAAAAGGAAATCATAGTCATTGTGGCAGAGACTGAGAAGAGAAATGCAATCATGGAGATTATTAATAAAAAACATGGCATGAAAAGTGAAGCGGGTGCTGTCGTTGGCTCCATCGGTCTCGAGCACATTGTACGGCTGCCATAATTCATATAATTTAGAAACCATGATTTCACTGCCAATATGAGTCTACTGTCAATATGAGTCTATTGCCAATATGATTTCATTGACCATAGGAGTCCACGTTTTTTGGACAGTAAAAAGAAAGACCTGAGTTTCGGGTCTTTTTTTGATTCATATAAAAGTAACTAAAAAGAGAAGCAAAACTTTATATAAAATTATATTAAAATAGGTATTGAAATTTACATATAAAATTTATACAATGTTCATGTAATAAAAATAACAATCTGAAGTCTTGAATTTACTGGCTTAGAGATTCCATGAGAGATTTAGAATAAAGGAGGATGATACACTAGATGGGATGTACAATTAAGGAAATTAGTGAAGCAACAGGGTTTTCATCTGCAAC
>CAZACC010000001.1:0-79477 GCA_964483545.1 uncultured Lachnospiraceae bacterium | reverse complement strand
ATCACATCCTTTTGGGCTTGTTAGCACTCAACCGAGAGGAGTGCTAACACTCTACCAATAAAATACCACTCGACATTTTCTTTGTCAAGTGGTATCACGAACAATTTCACTATTTCATATTTATTTTATGATTTGTTTAGAATTGAAAAACCAAGACTTCTGCCATCATTCACAAACATCTGCACAGTCTCAAGCGACAGTTGGTTCAGATCCCTGCCTAGCATCGGAAGCTTTGCCAGAATTGCATTGGTCACTGTAATAATATCAACGCCACACTGGTCTGCCTGTATGATATTATATACCTCACGGCAACTTGCCCAGAGTGACTCTGTACCTGGCTTTGATTTACAAATGTCCGCTGTTTCCTTCATCAGTTGCATTGCATCCACACCTGTATCAAGTACACGACCCGCAAATACAGATACTACATTCTTCGTTCCGTCTGTAAATGCATCCACTGTAGCACGAACCTGTTCAATCGTCATAATCGCTGTTACATTCAGCTGATAGCCCTTTGCTGACAGATTCTTTATGAGCGGAATACTGGATTCTCCCTTGGAGTTTGTGATTGGAATCTTAATGTATACATTCTTTCCGAGTGCTGAGATCACCTCAGCCTCCTTTTCCATTGTATCAAAATCATCTGCAAATACTTCCAATGAGATTGGCAGATTCGGAATCTCCTTCACTACCTCCTTTGCAAATGTCACGTAATCCTTCACGCCCGCCTTCTTCATCAGGGTTGGATTGGTTGTAAAGCCTTTTACAAAGCCTTTTTTGTATTCCTCTTTCATGCCGTCAATATCTGCGCCATCTGCAAAAACTTTAATATTTAAGTCTTCAAATTTCATATTGTCATCCCCCTTATCTAATCGCATTCACCATTAAATGCCATACAACACCCTGCCAGCCTTCTGCGTGCGGTGTAATTCTTTCTTCTGCCACAACTGGAATTAATACACAGGAATCTGATACCTGCTTTGCATAGCCGCCAGTACGTGATACGATGGAAATGACCTTGGCTCCTCTTTCCTTGCCAAGCTTTAATGCATTGACTATATTTAGTGACGTAGTCTCACTGCCGCCTCCTACCGAGAACACCATGATGGTATCCTGATCACAGATTCTGGAAACCTTCAACCACTCTGTAAAGGTGGTCTCCCAGCCTTCGTCATTGGTTCTAGCTGTTAACTCCGATACATTGTCAGTCGGTGCATAAGTCTCAATACCTCCCAATTTGCGAAAATCATTCACTGCATGTGATGCATTTGCAGCACTTCCGCCGACTCCGAGGATAAATAAACGTCCTCCGTTGTCTCTTGTTGCCTTCAGGATTTCGACACCCTTCTCGATTTCCTCTCTGGAAATCGTATCAACGATCTCCTGTGTTTCCTTCAAGTACTGTTCAATATAAGCTTTTGTGTCCATATTTGCTTCCTCCTTTTCTCTTCGCACAAAAATGGCTTTTACTTCTTTATATTTAAACCTGCGGTAAATTCTCCGCAAAGGTATAAATATCTTTTCTGATCTCACCAGGCTGATTGCCGTCAAGTCTCTTACAGCTATCACACTTAAATCCGCCAATGAACACTGTCTTCACGCCGGCGGCCTGTCCTGCTGCCACATCCGTATAGGAATCTCCGACCATATAGGAGTGTTCCCAGTCAAGACGATATTTCCTCTTTGCTTTATATAATAGCCCCGGTTTCGGTTTTCTGCAATCACATTCCTGAATTAAGAAGTCATCCCTCGTCCTTGGCAGCTTCTTTGTAAAGTGTGGGCACATGAAAATGTCATCCACCTCTGTCCCTTGTTCCTTTAACAAATTCACAAAATGTGTATTGATATCATAAAGTCCCGTTAAGGATACCTTACCCTTAGCTGCTGCTGGCTGATTGGTCACTACAAATACATAATAGCCCTTTTCACGAATCATACGAATTGCATCAATCACTCTTGGAAGCAACTCGAATTCGGATATTTTTAACGGTGAATCCATCTGCTCTGCATCTTCATTAAAGACAATTTCATTAATCACGCCGTCCCGGTCTAAGAATACTGCGGGATGCTCTTCCAATAACCTATGTCTGACATAGCCCTTGAACTCTGCAAGAGAAGCCGGGCTTCCAATCTCATAGAAGCGTTTTGTCACAACATGTGCTACCATTTTCCCAGATACAGACAGCTGATGCTGTACCTCAGCTACATCGAATTTCTCTCCCAGCTGATAGCCTGCAAAAAGCCGCTTCTCATACATACAGATTCCATAATCGATATAATCCATCTCTGGTATTGCATGATGCTTGTCATAGAGAACAAGCTGTCCATCGCGAACGACCGCATTGCTTTTATCAAATTGATTATTATTTTTCAGAACGGTCATTAATCCCTGTATACCGTTCTTCTTACCATGTTCGTACCGGTATAATGTCTCCTCGAAATCAATGTCCATAAAGGAGTCGCCATACATCAGGATAAAATCACTCTCTAAGAAGTCATAGGCACAGCGTACTGCACCACCTGTTCCAAGCAGCTCCTCACCATCATAACAATACTGAATGGAAATGCCTCTGTCCAAGCCATCCCCATAATGATCTTCAATCATGTTTGCACGATAGCCGATCAGGAACACAAATTTGCGAAATCCCCACAGCTGCATCAGATCCAGCTGATAGTCAAAAAAGGGGTTGCCCTCCACTTCAACAAGTGACTTGGGCGTATCCGCTGTGAATTCCTTCAATCTGGTCCCAAGACCTCCCATCAGAACCACTACCTGCATATCCTCAGGCTTTATCATAAAATCTTGGATCCTTCCTTCTCAAATCTAAAACGAACCTCTGTCATAGGTGTTGTACTCATGGCTTTTCGAAGCTTGATCTTATCATTTGCATAGAACATTAGGAATCCTCCACCGCCTGCACCGATCATCTTACCACCGAGTGCACCATTTTTCATTGCAAGATCATACCACTCATCAATCTGTGGATTACTCATGCCACCAGAGCGCTTTTTCTTATACTCCCAATGGACGTTCATAATATCTGCAAAAGTATTCAGATTTCCTGTTTCAAAAGCTTTTTTGCTCTGATATCCAAGATCCTTTACAAAATCCAGATTTTTGATCATTTCTTTATCCATTTCCTTGCTTTTTTTATCCTGTTCTGCTAAGATGCCGCCTGCAGAACGCGAAAATCCGGTAAAATAAAGACAAAGGTTATCCTCCAGATTGTACAAGGTATCTTTTGATATTTCTAATGGATCTACCCATACATAACCATCCTTATGGAAGTTCATGCAGGTGATACCGCCATAGGCTGCGATATACTGATCCTGCTTTCCGATTGGTTCGTGCAGACGATGCATTTCGATCTCACACGCCTCTTCTGCCAGAGTACGGGTACTCACGATATTGCCCTTCATGGTGTGCAGTGCACGAAGCAGTGCTGTCGTAAAGGAGCTGGATGAACCAAGTCCAGTTCCTGCCGGAATATCCGCCATCGAGCAAATCTCCATATTTGTAGATGTGATTTCTAGCATCTTAAGTGATTCTCTGATGATAGGGTGCTGGATATCATCCACTGACTTCACCTTCTCGAACTTTGAGTACTTTAAGAGAATCTCCTGCTCAAATGTTTGGTGCAGTGTAATATATACATATTTATCAATCGCCGCTGAAATTAAAAATCCTTCATGGTTCTCATAATATGACGGCAGATCTGTTCCGCCTCCGCCAAGCGAAATTCTAAGCGGGCTGCGTGCTATAATCATATTCAGTCCTCCTAATTACTCTTCTTTAGACCTCTCTGTCAAATACCCACGGATTTGCCTGCAGATACTCGACTGTTTTCTCAACGCCTTCTGAAATACTGTATTTCGGCTCCCATCCAAGAGAACGAACCTTCTTTGTATCCAAATAGATAAACGGATTATCTCCAATCCAGCCTCGATCGCCACCTTCATATTCCATAGTTGGTGTCAGACCGAGCTTGCCTGTAATCCAGCCGATGGAATCATTCACTTCACAGTATTCATCCGTTCCGAGATTGTAAATATTAACCTTCTCATTGGTATTGCGCACAACCGTTAAAATTGCTTCCATACAGTCCTTCACATAGAGATAAGACTTTCTCTGTTTGCCGTTGCCCAGTACATGCAGCTTTGTCGGGTCGTTATTCAGCTTCTTTATAAAGTCAAATACATGACCGTGTGTATAACGTTCCCCCAGAATCGATACAAAACGAAAGATATAAGCAGTAAATCCAAAACCTTCTGCATAAGCCGCAAGTAAACCTTCACAAGCTAACTTAGATGCACCGTAGAGAGATGTCTGAATCGGAAAAGGTGCATTCTCCGGTGTCGGAATCACCTCTGCTTCTCCGTATACAGAACCTGTAGAGGAAAAACCGATTCTCTTGATTCCGTTTGCTCTCATTGCTTCCAGTACATTGTAGGTTGCTATCGTATTCTGCTCCAAATCCTTACGCGGATGCTCACAGCCCATTCTGACATCTGCATTTGCTGCAAAATGAAATACAAATTCGCACCCCTTCATTGCATGTGTCAACGCTGATAAATCCTGTGTATCACCCTCAATCAAAGTGAATCTGCTATTTTCTAATGCTTCCTCAAGAAACTCCATTCTACCTGTTACCAGATTATCATAAACAACAACCTCATTTTCAGGCTCTGAAAGCAGCCTGTCTGTCATATTGGAACCTATAAATCCAGCACCGCCTGTGATAAAATACTTCATCGTTTATTTTCCTTCTTTCCATCATTTTTATCAAATTCATCAATGATATATCTCTGTCTTCCCTTGACATCATCATAAATTCTCGTTATATATTCCCCGAGCAGACCTGAAACAAAGATCTGCAATCCACCGATTAGCCAAATCAATACACTTGTCCCAGACAAACCCTTTTTCTTGGAGAATGCTTTTTGAAATGCATATACAACAGTCAATAACCCACCAATTCCTGCGATAAAAGCCCCAAGAAAAGTAACATATTCAAGTGGCTTTGATGAAAAGCAAAAGATTCCATGGAAACCCATGCGAAACTCGCCCCATAATCTGTTGTATTTACTATCATCAGCTTCTCGTGCCTCTCTGTGATATCTGACTGCAGTCTGCTTAAATCCGACATAAGATACCATACCACGGAAGAACATATTCGTCTCAGGCATCTTGCGAATCTCTTCAATGACTCTGCGGTTAATCAAGCGAAAATCTGCCGTGTCAACTGGAATTTCCACAGAGGATAAGAAATTAATCACACGATACGCCGTCAGATCAATAAACTTACGAATCTTTGTCTCGCCCTGACGATCAATGCGCTGTGCGTAGACAACATCATACCCTTCCTGCCACTTCTCTACAAGCTCTGGAATGACCTCTGGAGGATCTTGCAAATCCACGTCTATCACAACACATACATCTCCTGTACAACTGAGTACACCTGCCATTGTAGCAGCTGCCTGACGGAACCTGCGGCTCATTGTAATCAGTTGGATGTGCTTGTTACGCTCCATATTTTCCTTAATGACTTCATAAGTTCTGTCCTTACTTGGATCTAAGCTGAAAATAATCTCGTAATCACATTCCAGCTCATCCATGACCTTTTCTGTTCTTTCAAGAAATGGTTTAATACCATTCTCTTCATTATACACGGGTACAATAATTGACATTTTGTAATTTTTCATCTTATCTCCTTTTCTCCCTCACTTGTTTCCTTTTTATGCTGCAAAAATGCTTCAATATTATATCTTGGTCGCTCCTTGACCTCGATATAAATCTTTCCGATATACTGACCAATCAAACCTAATGAAAACAAGATCAAGCCACCAATAAACCACAATGATAAAATCAAAGATGTCCATCCCCCGACAACATGTCCAATGATATAAGAACTAAGTGCATAAATTCCCGCCAAAATACTGATCAATACCATGAGTAGTCCCATTACGAGAATCATAACCATTGGTTTGGTACTGAACGAGGTGATTCCATCAAATGCAAAACCCACCATTTTCTTTAACGGATATTTGGATTCCCCCGCAAAACGTTCTTTGCGTTCATAATATACACAATCTGTCTTGTAACCAATCAAAGGAACAATTCCACGTAAAAATAAATTCCTCTCTTTGTAATGAGACAGCTGTTCGAGAGCACGTCTGCTCATAAGGCGATAGTCCGCATGATTATAAATACTCTTAACACCCATCATTTTCATTACTTTGTAAAAGCTCTGAGCTGTTGTTCTCTTGAAGAAAGTATCTGTCTTTCTCGTACTCCTAACCCCATATACAATATCACAGCCCTCTTGGAAGCAATCAACCATATCCTCTATAACTGACACATCATCCTGAAGATCCGCATCAATGGAAATACACATGTCTGCAATGTCTTTGGCTGTCAAAAGTCCTGCCATCAATGCATTCTGATGTCCAACGTTACCTGCTAGATTAAGACCATAAACATACTCATTCTGTTCAAACTCATGACTTATCAAAGACCATGTTTCATCCCTGCTGCCATCATTTACAAACAGTAAGTAACTATTGCTGTCTATCTTACCCTTTGCGATTAAATCAATAATCACTGTAGTCAGCTGCTTAGCTGATTCCAAAAATACATCCTCTTCGTTATAGCATGGAATCACAATTCCTAGTCTGGACATTTATTCTCCTCCTGCTGAAATTATTCCTAATGGCAGAAACGTCAAATAGTCTCTATATCCATATACACACTGGTCACTATAGCATATTTTCTCATCTTTCACAATGGCGTCTCTTGGTCATCATCTATTGATTTTTCTTGTAAAATGAGGCATAATAAAAGAAATCCAAGCTAACGAAAGGTAAAAATATGAAATCAAAAATCAATATTCTAAAGACTACCCTTGCCGTTCTTATTGGCGCACTCCTTTTTTATATTACCTATCTCCTGTTTATCAAAGTATTTGAGTATCTGTTTTCTTCTCTTGCTGGGGTTCCCTTAATGAATGTTGTAATTAATTTTCTGTCCTCAATCCGATGGGGTGGCATTATTATTTCAATTTATATATTTGCCTTGTTACTTGCATGGAAAATATGCCGAGTGATTGTTAATAAAATCACTATGGGGTCACCTAAGAGTCATTCTGTTTCTTTGGTTATAATTGGGGTTTTAATCATACTATACTATGGAAGTAGTTTCTTTATGCATTTCAATATACAAGTTCCCTATACTATCGCTATATTAAATATTCTTGCAGGAATACTCATGATCTCTTTTTCAGACAGATAATTTATCTGTGTCTGCTGTAAGAAGTCAAAACGGTTACAAAATCAGGATAGAGCCATTCACATTTTTCACGATCCAGTATCTGATAGGTACTTCCGTTGTCCCACCAGATCAAAGGAATTCTATATTCTGATGACAACTCACGGTAGAAAATCGCCCACTCCGTCCTTTCATCAATATTATCTTTATCCACACATCCATACTCTGTAAAAATAACAGGTATCCCGTTATTGATGTAATGACTATTTAACAAAGTAAACGCATCCTCTGCCTCTCTCGTATCCTCTTCTATATCTATACTCCATTGATCTGTGCCCTCTCTGTTCTGACAAAACTGATATGGTCGGTAAATATGAACTGCAACAATGATATTTCCCTCCGGGACAACCAAATCCTGAACCGTATCTGCCCATGCTCCATTACAATATGGGCAAATCAACAAATACCTATCTTCATTATTTCCACCGGTGTTTCTGACTGTCTCGATAAACGCCAAGTTTAATTCATTTACAAAATCTCTTAATTCGGGCGTTGCCTCATTCCATTCATATTCGCTATCCCTTAACCTTGGTTCATTCATACCTTCAAATAACAATCTTTCATTATAATCTTTAAAATGGACTGCCAACTGCTTCCATACACTCTGCAGATAGCTTATAACCTCATCCTTTCTTGACAGCTGAAGATTAATGGCTTCATCTCCGTGAAGATCCATAATCACATACAAATCCTCAGCAAGCGCCATATCGATAACATCTGTTATTCTATCCATCCAAACATCCGATATCCGCAGCTCTTCATCCAGATGGTCTTCAATGGTAATCGGAATACGCACCGTTCGAAAACCAGCTTTGCGAATTGCCCTCAACTGAGCCTGATTAATCTCTGGATTTCCCCAAAAGGTTTCATAGTCCAATTCCGATGCGTCCGGTTTGTAGTCTCTCAGATTGGTTGCATCCAATGTATTTCCAAGGTTGATTCCATTTCCCAGCTGATCGACGAATCGCAGCCTTTCACCCTTCTTCCACGCATATACCAAAACTGTAGTCACTGCAAGCAGAATCGTTATGAAAAGAATTATTACTATTTTTTTTATGCACTCAGACGAGCTCGCTCTCATTGAATTCTCTCTTCCTGTTCGCCTTCTCTGCCGCTTTTTCTTTGACCAATTTCTCTTTACTGCTTAATATAGCTTCTTCATGTGTCTTACTCAGCCATTCCAGCAATCTGTCATATAATACCTCATTGTCCATGATCTCTGCCATATTGGTAATACGGTATAGCTTTTTGCCGCCCCGAATCTCTTGATCTGCTACACAGTGTAGCTTAATATCATCTGCAACAATAATTGTTATTTCATTCTTCAATATTGTCTTGGGTACATTAATATAACAATAATTAAAATCATATAAATGAACCGATTCTAAACCTTCGCTCTCACAGCGAACATCAATATCCAGAGCAATCCTGGGATACTGGCGTTTTTGAAAAAAGGGAGCAACAACTCTTTTTTTGGTGTTTAATTTTAGATCCTCAAAACCACCACTATCTTTTTTAATCTCTAAAGGAAGTACCGGAATTCTATCGTAGATAATCTGCAGATAATCATCATAACTATCCTTGTAGTCCTTAATCACCATTGAATAATTCCACAAATGATCTCTCTCAGATACAAATACGACCTGTGTACGAAGATTTGCATGGTATTCTTTCCATGAGAACTCCACATCTGCTATGGAATCAGTTTCTAAATAATAAGGTCTATCCATCAATACCGAAATTCCGGTTTCAGAAACATCTCTTGTAAGACCGTCTAACACCTTTGTTCCATTATTAATAAGGCATGCAACCGATACTGGAACCCTCTCAGATTTACGATAAGGAACTCTTCCGTCAACAAATAGCATTGACATTACCAAGAAAAATAGGTTATTGCATAACCAGAACAAAACTACAATCGGCCCAAACGATCCACTGTCAAACATGATCAATATACATCTTATAATACCAATCACAGAAAGAATAATTAATATCAAAAATGGCACAACATACAGAAAATTCTTACCCTTCTGATTTTTTTGTTCTTCCTTATTGGTAACCTTAAATTTCTTCAGTGTAATTCCAAAAGTCTCCAAAAGCATCGGGATAAACATAAACGGAAACAAAACTGTTTCATAAATACCTGTCCACTTTGTATTACGGATGTTACAGCTTAACATACGCAAGTTAATATTACTGCAAATATACATAGGAAGCCAGAAAATCAATACCTGCATCAAAGTACATTTAAAGACCATAAACCCAAAAGTAGCAAACAGAATTGGTGACATTATATAAATTAATCTCTTAAGCGGTGCATACCAATACCATATGGATGCCCAGTAATTCATCTTTTGTGAAAAGGACAAGTCCGAAGATGTATAAATGTGCATTTTTCTTCCGGTAGCAATCACACCTCTTGCCCAACGGGTACGCTGCTGGATCAAGCCCTGCAAATCAGTCGGTGACATCCCAGATGCCAAAGGTTCCCCAATCCCCAAAGAGACATAGCCCTTCTTTTCCATCAAGATTCCAGTAGCAAAATCCTCTGTTATAGCATCGGTATAGAATCCACCAACATCGTTAATTGCCTCTCTCCGCAGAACTGTGTTGGATCCACCATAGATTACACTGTTGCTACGCGTTCTTGCAACCTGTATGTCCTTATAAAAATAATCCTGTTCGTTCGGAATACGTCCTTCAGAGAACAGATTGAACTGAAACAAGTCCGGATTATAGAAGCACTGAGGCGTCTGAACAAAGCCAATTTTAATCTTATCCTCATCCTTTCTTCCCTCATTTTTGATTTCATTGTCCACAAAATACGGAACGGTCTTCATCAGAAAATCCCGTTTTGGAATCATATCTGCATCAAGCGTTACAACAAGCGGCGATTGACTATGTGCCATTGCATGATTCAAATTGCCTGCCTTCGCTCCTTCATTATCGGGTCTGTCCAAATAATTAATACCCATCTTCTCTGCAAGTTCTTTCATTTCAGGGCGTCTGTTGTCATCACACAGATAAATATGTACCTTGCTCTTATCCGGATAATCCATGTATCGGCATCCATTAATCGTTTTATAAAGAAGCCTTGTTTCTTCGCTGTAGGTTGCAATAAAAACATCGACATCTGGGTAACGTTCAATCGGAACCACTGGCAGAGGATAGTTCTCAACGTTATACATATTGGCATAATGAATAAATGCTTCCACCATTCCCAACACCTCTACGATCAGTAATGCAATACCCGCAACAATGGACACCCATCCATATTCTAAAGGTATAGTAAAGAAGATTCTCCAGATTAAATATACAATCGTAAAAAACATATTTATCAGAAACCATGCTTTTCCTTTTGCATTATGTAGTCTTGTATTGAATTTAGCCATCTCTCTTCTCACTCCTTTTCTTTGAAATAATTAAATGCTTCACTATTGATGTTATATGGATAAACTTCAATAATGATATAATCAAATTGATTGTTTCTGACATAAGTCTCAATGTCCACATAATCAGACTCCTCTAAGGACCAAATGGCATCAATTTCACCACACATTGGCATCATAAAGGCAATAACCGGCGAAAAATAGGAGTCTCTAATCATAAACATTTTGCATCCGTCCGGTTTTTCATCATTTGTGATTTTTTCATAAATACGAAGTTCGTTCAGGTACAAAGAATACTGTGATCCAGAATACAGATCCTCTTTATCCGTCAGTGCATCTAAATTCATAAATGCTTTCACAAAGGAACCCTTTGACTTAACGATGGCACCGTCATTTGTCATCGACTCTCGATGAAAGTCCCCTTCAAAAGTCGGCCAAAAAGCCGTAAAATCATCCACCCCCGAAAAGCAAGCGCCGGTTTTTCTTCCCATGGAGCCAAGCATTCCCCCATAATATGTTACCTGTTGATAACTGTCCGGATTCATATAGTAATGCTCCGGATCCAGATCCAATCCAAATCTTTCATGCAGCTGTTCCGTCACCTTCTGTGTGGCATAGAACGCTGCCGGGATTGTCCAGTGATGATCTGATTTAAAAAAAGTCTCCTTATAAGAGAGATCCTCATTTGGCATTGTCTCTCCTAGATTCAATGTTTCTATTCCCAAACGATTCAAATAAAACAGAAGCTCTGTTACCGTACTCTCTGGATTATTGATGGGTGTTCCAGCTCGTAGCTCGGAATACTTGGAAGAGTATTTAGACGGAGCTACTACGAAAAGTACCTTAGTCCCGTTTGCTTCGACATAATCCTGCAGCCGTTTTACACGCATTGCATACTCAAACAGCTGCGTGTCCCCCTCTCGAAAAAAAGAAGCATAGTGCAGATAATTCTGCTCATCCCTGATCATAGTAAAGTTATTACATTCTCTCTTATCCAACAGAACCTGAATATATGCATATGTTTCAATGAATTTAATTCTCTCGTACAAGTTGCTTGAAATCTCGTTCTCAATCTCTGCAACATCTATGGTTTTCAAAGATTTCAGTAAAGTCATTAATGGTTCGTATGTGTGCTGTATATTCAATGCAGAGTATCCGAAGACCGTCAGCATAAATATAATAGCAAATATTCTTTTTTTCAGCAAATAACTTTTCATAGTATCAGTCGCCTCACACCTAGAAGTTGAAATAAATAAACGGATTATATGTTCCGCTCGCCAAATAACAAACACACAAGACCAATATCAACATCAATCCGATTGGATATACAATCGTATACAATTTATTAATCCAGGATTTAGGATCCTTATAAAGGATCTCATTCATATTTCTTGCAACCGGCATGGAGAAAATAACTCCCAAAAGAAGAAATACCCAATTCTCACGAATTAGCATCATTGCTGTCTCACTGTAAAACCCATTTCGGTTGACACCAAGCATGTTCATAAAAAACCTTCCTGCCTGGTAGAGATCATCAGCCCTGAATATGACCCACGCAGCATTGACCACCATCAATGTATATAAGTGCTTTGCAAACTTACTCTTCAATTTCTTAGGATACTCAAAAAAACGTTCAGCCAGTTGAAATACAAAATACATCAATCCCCAGAAAATAAATGTCCAGTTGGCACCGTGCCAGATACCAGTCAGCAGCCATACAATAAATATGTTGCGCACCATGTAGTCCTGATTATTAACCCGACTCCCACCCAGTGGAAAATATACATAATCATGAAACCAGTCAGTCAATGAAATATGCCACCGCTTCCAAAAGTTCGTAACAGAATCTGCGATGTACGGATAATTAAAGTTCTCTCCAAATTTAAAACCAAAGCAAAGTCCCAACCCGATTGCCATATCTGAATAAGCAGAGAAATCAAAATAAATCTGCAGTGTATATGAGATACTTCCCAACCACGCCAGCATCACTGGAACCTGAAGTCTGTCTGTTCCTATTGCCGACCACTCAAATACATGATCTGCAATTGCTGCAAAACAGTTTGATAAGAGCACTTTCTTCCCCAATCCTACTGTAAACCGGCTTAGCCCGACTGAGATTTTATCAAAACTGGATTTTCTATTCCGGATCTGATCAGCAACCGTATTGTACTGCACAATCGGTCCGGCAATCAACTGCGGAAAAAATGCTATATATAGTCCTACATAGAACGGATTCTCAGCTTTTGTGGTGCCACGGTATACATCAATCACATAGGATAGTGCCTGAAATGTAAAAAAAGAAATACCAATCGGTAATGACAATTGAAACTCTGAGAAATCAAGATTCGCAGCCAATCCAATTGATTTCAGTACAAATCCAAGATACTTAAATACAAATAGCACTAATAGATTTACTACGATATCAACTACCAAAGCTATTTTTTTTCCAGATGCTTTTTTCGGTCTCTCTACTAAATACCCCATGATCGAGTTGAAGATAATCGAAGCTAGCATCAAAAAAACATAAACCGGCTCACCCCAAGCATAGAAAATCAAGCTCGCTATGAGCAACAGAATATTCTGAAGCATTCTGGAAAATGCTAGCAAATAATAAAGTATAAATACAATCGGCAGAAAATAAAACAGAAATACAATACTGGAAAATAGCATTGATCATTCTCCGTTCTTTTGATTCTTTCTTTTAACTACATATATGATCAAAGCAATTACTAAAATCAGCATTGCTGCAATACGAAATGTCCAGACGATATACGGATCCTGAAAATCCATCAAAAAGAATCTTCTTGGTTTTACCTGTTCAGAATCCACTATGGAAGCAAGCAACAAATTACAGCTGTAACACATATGTATCCCTAACCCTCTCTGTTAATAAAAAATGACGGAATCAAAAACAGAACCATGATAATCAAAAGCAACAATTCATTCTCATTATTCAGCGAAGAATTAAACTCTGCCGACTTACTCATCTTAGACAACTCGGTCTGGATAACCTGTCCGTGCTGATGTAAATAATTCTTGATATTATAGATTTCCTGATTGTAGTTATCATTAAATCGACTAATAGTTACATTATCTACAACGTAATCCTGTAGGTAATAATTATGGTTATTAGCAAAGGAACCTTCTTCATAATCTGCCGCCCAACGATACCACTCTCTCACCCTTGCAGATTTCAAGTATTCAATTGTCTCATCTATAACGGAAAAAACATGCTCCTCTGATAATGCCTTGTTGCGGAGTTTACTGTACCGATCTTTCAACGCTTCTATAAATCGTTTATCATTCATTAACTGAATAAAGAGAGGCTTTGTCTGAAATGCAAGCGTCTCTGCATTCATCTCTTCCAAAAAGTAATTATTCATTGCCTGGTCAAAATCCCACACTGGACCGATGTTCAAAAGATCCCCAGAATTCTTATACATATAAGTTGAATGTTCCCCTGCATCGTAGTTGCCAAAATACTCATTGATTAAGAAATAATCAACAAATGAATTAATATTGATATATTTATCATAAATCTTAAAAGTTGCTTCGTCTTCAGCATACAGAATCTGCTCCGTCTTAGAAAAATCCTTTTCAATAAACTGTTTCGTCTGATCGGACAATTTTGCTGCTGACGGATATTTCATACCAATCCACTGCTCAGAAAAGCCATTGAGACGACCGTAAGTATCCAACATCACATCAAAATTAGTAAACCTGTCACGACGCACTATATAGCTGGAATAAATATTTTTCTCTCTGTATTGATCAATATTGACTCTCGAACTCCCTCTTGATACCGTCTCCATCAAAAGAAAAACACCTTGATACTCATAACCTTGATCCTTTTTCAGCAATACCTCACAAAACTGACTATCCGGAGCCATCCGATTGCCACCAATCTCAGATGCAATACGGTAAGGAAGATAATTACGAATCATACTCTTATCTGCCATGCTTCCGTTTAAGATCCAACTGTCACCCTCACCCATACCTAACAGATTTGGACTGTCATCTGTGCCATCTGCTTTTACTGTTTTCACAAGATACTGTAGTTTATCATAAGAATACGAAGTGTGGCCCCTCTTCTTAAGCTTAATCTGTCCAAAATAAGAAGGTGTATCCGTCAGGAAATTGTCATTTTTTCCTCGGTCAATCACTGCCATATTTCCTGTTATATAAGGGTCTACACCATCAAAAACAACTTCCTGACTATTCTCAAAGTTCTTATAATCTGGGATTTCTCCATCAATGGACAGTATGACAATAGGAAGATTCGTATGAAAGCCCTCCGTAACTAAAAAGTCCTCTTGTATATACTTTAGCGGATCTTCTGCAGATGTATCTTTTGCTAGTCTATGATAGCTGCCATCATTCCCATTTTCTATATGATCAAATTCCACCCGAATCAGGCTCAGCACAAGCAGAGACAGTATTCCTATCATTCCGACAGTCAGGATCCAGACCACTCGTTTGTTATAAAACATGAATTATCCCCCTACTGGCTGATTTCATCATCCTGCTGTACGATGCTGACAGTATACACCCCGTCAATTTCTGACAATTTTCTAATAACAGAGCCATTCTTTTTTTCCGTTTTTATGAGAATGCTATCAGATGCTTCATATATCATCTCTGCTACACCGGATTCTACCGAGTTGTTTTGAACACGCAACACTGCCTTACCATCAAAAAGAGAGGTCACACTTACATCAACCATCTTAATCATTTCTGAATCCGTTTTTATAATAATCATGATTCGTTCATTATCCTTTACCACTCCGAACAGGACTAGAACTAAAAAAATAACAAACGTTCCAATACCAGCAACTAAATAATCTGATACTCCACAGCAGATACCGACAGCAATTGCCCAGAAAATATAGGCTGTATCTCTGGAATCCTTAATTGCCGTTCGAAATCTAACAATGGAAAGTGCTCCTACCATACCAAGAGAAAGTGCTATGTTATTCCCAATGACGTTCATTACAAGTGTTGTAATCAAGGTAAGCATAACCAGCGATACATTAAATTTCTTGCTGTATACCACTCCCGAATGTGTCAATCGATAGGAGATAAAGATTAGGAGGCTGATAATACATGCCGCAGCAAAATTGATAATGACATCCCTAAGTGTTAAAGAACCCGAACTGTTCAATAGTCCTTCATACAAGTATTCTTTCATAAGTTAAATTCTTCCCTTCTTGGAAATTTTTCTGGCCTTGCAGTATTTACTGTTAGAAATTTGTGTTCGATCAATCTGTTTGATTGCATTTTTGATAAAAGAAAATAGAAACTTGTCATACTTTACTTCCATTGTAATCTCACCTGGTCTGCACACTGGATATAAAATCAGATTCTCGTCCAGCAGGTTCAGATTGCTTTCTGTCGCCCTCAGGTTCATGTCAAATGTGATCCTAATGTTGTTTGTATTTCTTATATATGCATATCGATCATATTCAACAATACATTTGGGTCGATAGCTGTGCATAATCAGTTTTATATAAAGAGACGATGCAGGTTTTTCAGGTCGATCCAGCAGAAAGGAATAGTCTGCCCGCATCATGGATTCTGTCTCCTCCCTTGATAAGAGAAGCGATATTTTTCTCTGCATATCTTTTTCTTTTGCCTTCAATTCCAGCTTATATACCTGACTGTTTCCATCATAAACACGAATTCTGATTTTCTGTCTGGAATCATAACCTGCTAGTTTTTCCTCAAAATCCGAATCCAACAATGTATCAAAATATAATGAGCGAACACGGTATCCATTCACTCCGTTATGACTATCGCTGCTCATAATCTTGTCTAGAACAGATTTCATTCTCACCATTTCCATCGGATCAATCAGATATTTCAGCTCTTTTCTATATACGTCAAGCATTCTGTTTATTCTCCTCTTTTGGTAACGGTTTCATCTTGAAGATATCTTCATAACAGTGGAACTCAGGTCTTGATGCCTTTTTAATCTTCTGATAAATCATCCCCATAACTGCAAAGAGAACAAAAATAATCACACAAATTATCCAGCCGTCGTATACCATACGGTATACTATGAAAGCAATCAGTGCGGCCCCTAATAAACTTGACAATATATACATCTTTCCAGCAATTCCCTTCTTCAAATGAATCATCTTCAGAAAGCCATCAATCAGAATAGATAGAAAATAAAAGAGACAACATCCTAAAAATGTAAAAATTGTAAAGATAAACATCTTAATAATAGGACTATTGGTCAGATGATCTGTTAATTTGATTCCTACATAGCCTGATAGGCATCCCAGTATAATAACAGCTAATGTTTGAAAATACTTATATCCCCATAGACATAGAAGAATTCCGATAATTAGTACAAGCACAGAAATTGCAAAAACAATCACCTCTGTAGTAAAATAATTCTCCTTATGAATTGTCGGCAGTTGAAATATCATATGTCCCATAAATGCCTCTTTCTGTATCCAGCTCTTTGGCTCAACTTATACATTTACATTCATTATATAAAATTTCCTTCATTTATCCCTAAATCGGAGGAATTTTTCTTTACTATCTTACCACATTTCGTTACAATAAACAAAGCACTTTTTATTTTAAATCAATTATATGGAGGAATTACAATGATTTCACAAAACCCAATCGTTACGATTACAATGGAAAACGGAGATATGATGAAAGCGGAGCTTTATCCTGATATCGCTCCCAACACAGTCAATAATTTTATCAGTCTTGTTTCAAAAGGATTCTATGATGGTCTCATTTTTCACAGAGTCATCAATGGCTTCATGATTCAAGGAGGTTGTCCCTCAGGCACAGGATATGACGGTCCAGGATACAACATTCCAGGCGAGTTCTCACAAAATGGCTTTCAAAACGATCTCGCACATGATCCCGGAGTATTATCTATGGCAAGAAGTGCACATCCTGATTCAGCAGGATCACAGTTTTTCTTGATGCACAAGACCTCTCCACATCTGGATGGAGCCTATGCTGCATTTGGCAAGGTTACAGAGGGATTGGATATCGTAGATAAAATCGCGTCCGTACAGGTAGACTATTCTGACAAACCCGTTCAAGAACAGAAAGTTAAATCTATGACCATTGAAACCTTTGGAGTAGAATACCCAGAGCCAACAAAGGCGTGAGAACTCTCTCCTCATCTGTCAGGGGTTTCTCACTGCGTGAGAAACCCCTGACTTGTTCATAAATTATTCATAAATCATTTTAATAAAGTTCATTTACATAACATTGTTTATCCATTTATGTGAACTATACTAAGTACATAAACAAATAAGAACGAAATCAAAAAGCCAAACTCATAGTAACATTACTATTTTAATACTTTTTCATAATAAATGCCAAGTGACCCGGTCGCTTGGCATCCTCCCTTTTATGGGAGTATTTTCATTTTTCTTTCTGGAACGATGAATTCTAGTGTTTCTCTGTTATTTCTGATTTGAACTTTCTTATGCTCACCACCAAACTCACCATCTAAAGTCCATGGAATCTTCTTCTGTGCCTCTATGATAATTTCCTTTGTTTTAAAACTATACATATACCTTTCATCTGTTTCCTGTGCCAGCAGAGCGGTCATGATTCCCTGCATTTCCAGTGGATTCTGGGGACGTTTGATCAAGGTGACTTCAAATAGTCCGTCGTTGAGTTTCACATATTTACCTGTAATACTTTTAAAACCTCCCACTGAATAGGAATTTGTGACCATACCAAAAATAAAATCCTCTTCAATCTGTTTTCCATTACTCTCCACTCTTAAGCGACAGGCACTATTCACAGCAGGCAGTCTTCTCATGCCTTCCAACAGATAAGCCATATGTCCTAGAAGATTCTTGATTTCCTGAGGCGTACCGTAAGAAACATCTGTAAACAGACCAAATGCTGCAATATAGGCAAATACATCGTCATTAAAAGATCCTATGTCACATGGGAAACGATAACCCCGCACTACTACTTCCGCTGCCTTTTCCATTGTTTTAGGTATTTTCAAGCTATTTGCAAAGTCATTCGTACTCCCTGCTGGAATATATCCTATCGGCAATTTATTGTCCCGTTTCATCATGCCTGTCACTACTTCATCCAATGTCCCGTCACCGCCGCTGCATACGCATAAATCATAACCCTCTGTCACATTCTGCACTGCAGTAATAGCATCTCCAGGATATTTAGTAGGATATATTGTGATCTCATAACCTTCTTTCGCAAAAATATCAAGTATACGAACTATATGATTTTTAATCTGACCTTTTCCCGCACGTGGATTATAAATAAAAAACAGTTTTCGATTTTTCATATTCCTATTACTTTCCGCTCAGATAATCCTCAATTCCCTCCATGGCGGCCTGTTCATCTGCCCCATCTGCCGATACATTCAGGATCTCACCATTTGCCATTCCGAGTGACATCATTCCCATAATGCTTTTTGCATTCACTCTTTTCCCTTCAGCCTCAATATAGATTACGCTATCATACTGGCTTGCTACCTGTACCAATACTGCCACTGGTCTTGCCTCCAGTCCGTTCTCTAATTGAATTGATATTGGCTTCTGAATCATAATAATGCTCCTCCTTTTGACCTCTCAGTCTGTCCGCTAGTTCACTTAATTTCCTCAATCTATGGTTGACTCCTGACTTACCAATAGCAGGAGTTAATGATTCCCCCAGTTCTGCAAGTGTTGCATTCGGATCGTCCATTCTTGCCTGTGCTATCTCACGCAGACCCAACGGAAGATTTCCAAACTCAGACATATCCATCAGATATTGTATATCCTCCATCTGTTTGACCGCAGCAGATACCGTCTTTCCAATATTTGCAGTCTCACAGTTCACCCGTCTGTTGACCGAATTCCTTACTTCCTTCACAATACGCATATTTTCCAGATCCATCAGTGCAATATGCGCCCCCATAATATTCAAAACTTCAACAATCTGTGCACCTTCTTTAAGATATACAACATAGTATCTCTTTCTCTGAACCGTTTTGGCATCCAGTGAAAAGGTATTAATTACATCTCTGATCTGCTCTGCCATCTCCTGTGTTTCACATACAATCTCAAAGTGATAGGATTTTTCTGGATTGCTAATCGAACCAGCTGACAAAAAACAACCTCGTATAAATGCGCGTCTGCAACATGTCTGCTGAATAATCATCGAATTGATACACCTGTCCGCTGTCAGCAGTCTTCCTTGCTCATCCATATACTTGATTGCCATCAGAACCTTCTTTACATCCTCTGGTTCATTGACAGATACCTCATATACAGGACTCTTGCCGACTCTTGCATGTGTTCTCACGCAAACATTCGTATATATATTATATGTTTTTCGAAGTAATGTAAAGACTTTTCTAGCAACGAGTATTTTCTCTGTTTGCATTCTAATGCAATAACCACCTGTTGACTCCTCACTGATTTTTCCGCAACACATAATCATTGCAGCGGTTTCAGCGATCATACAATGTCTCGAAGTCCCTATCTGTTTTGAGAGTTCTTCCTTGACAGTACCTGAAAAGGACATCGTGTCACCTCTCTTGTTATTTTCTCAATGCGTCCTTCATAATATCTTTATGCTCGACTCTCAGTCCATAGTCACCTTTGTCCTTAATCCGCTGGTATAACTCATTTGCCAGTGTTACACTTCTGTGTTTACCACCAGTACATCCTATGGATATGATCAGCTGGTTCTTCCCCTCTAGAATATAGTTTGGTATTAAAAACTGCAGCATATCTTCCAGTTTTTCTAGAAAAATACCTGCCTCTTTAAAATTCATGACATAATTTCTTACAATCTCATCATTTCCTGTTTTATGTTTCATTTCATCAAAATAATAAGGATTCGGCAAAAATCTCACATCAAACACCAGATCGGAATCTGTTGGAATCCCATACTTAAATCCAAAAGATAAAATCGTGATGTACAAACTGTTATAATTCTGATTGCACACAAATATCCGTTCCAGCTCTGCTTTTAATTCGCGTGTCAGCAGTTGGCTGGTATCCAGTATATAGTCAGCCCGCTTTTTAATATCACTCAGCTTGGCTCTTTCTCTTTTGATTCCCTGATCAATCCGTCCTCCTGCCGCCAGCGGGTGACTGCGTCTTGTCTCCTTATATCTCTTCATCAGCACCTCGTCAGAGGACTCAAAAAACAGCACTTCGTACGGAAATCCCGCCGTCTTCATGCTGTCCAATACCTTTGCTAATTCTTCAAATGCCTGTCCCGTACGTACATCGACGCCCAATGCGACCTTTTCCGTCTCACTGTTTGGCATGGAAACCAATTCTGAGAATTTCTCAATCAAGGGTACTGGCAGATTATCCACACAGTAGTATCCTACATCCTCCAGCATCTTTAACGCCGTGCTCTTTCCCGCTCCTGACATCCCTGTTACAATCACAAATCTCATATTTGCAGCTCCTTAGTCAAACTCTCCCAACATACAGACCTCCGGCTCCAGCGTCACTCCGAACTGCCTGTTCACCTCCTGTACTACATAGCGAATCAACATTATAATCTCCGAAGCTGTGGCATCCTTGCGATTGATAATAAAGCCACAATGCTTCTCTGACACCTGTGCTCCCCCTATCTGATGTCCTTGAAGTCCTGCATCCATAATCAGTTTGCCTGCGAAATATCCCTCTGGTCTTTTAAAAGTGCTTCCAGCACTCGGATATTCCAGCGGCTGCTTCTCTATACGCTTTGTTTTCAACTCATTCATTCTTTCTCTGATTTGATTCTGTTCACCGAGAATCAGCTGCAGTTCTGCACTCAGCACGATATAGGGTCTTTTTTTAATCAGACTGGTTCTATAACCAAATTCCATATCCTCACAGCCGAGGGTCATAATCTGTCCATTATCCTGTAACACTCTCACAGACTTCACAATCTGTTTCATTTCTTCGCCGTATGCCCCTGCATTCATAACGACAGCACCGCCCAGAGTGCCTGGAATACCAGATGCAAATTCCATGCCAGTCAGCTCATGTTCACATGCCGCAGACGCTGCCTGTGATAAAAGCACTCCTGCCGATACCTCCATAACGGTATCCGTAAACCGTATAAAGCTCATATTTTCATTAATTTGTATTACGGTACCTGCATATCCTCTGTCACTAACTAGCAAATTACTACCCTTGCCGAGAATATAATAATCCTCATTTTTCTCTCGAAGAATCTGCAGTACCTTTGACAGCTGTTCCTCGTTTTCTGGTGTCAAAAACACAGCAGCATTTCCGCCTGCCCGAAAGGTCGTATGATTTTTCATCGGTTCATCTAATAATAAATCTGATGGTTGTAAGATCTGACGTATCAGCTCTAATGATTCCTGTCTCAAATCTGCTCTCCTGATTTCTTTTTTATAGTACCATCTTTGCTGCTCCATAGATACCTGCACTATTACCCAGTGTTGCAAGAGTAAACTTTGCTTCACTACTACCATTAAATACATACTTCTTATAATACTTCTGTACATAATCGATCAACATTGTACCTGCCTTGGAGACTCCTCCACCCAGTACAAATACCTCTGGGTTACACACTCCGCCAACTAAAGCCAGACCTTTTCCAAGATACTCTCCAAACTCCTCTAAAATCTCTGCTGCCAATGCGTCACCGCTTTTAACAGCATCAAATATCGCCTTTGCGCTGACCTCACCTTTTCGTAAAACAGATGGTTTGTCACAGGTCTCTAGTTTTTTATTCGCCAATCTGACAACTCCTGTTGCAGATGCATATTGCTCCAGGCAGCCATAATTACCACATCCGCATTTTTCCAGCTCACCATCCTGTATATGCATGTGACCAATCTCTCCGCCTGCTCCTGTCGCACCCGTCAATATCTTTCCGTTGATGATAATCCCTCCGCCAACACCAGTACCTAGTGTCACAAGCACAACATTATGATAGCCCTGTGCACCACCCTTCCACATCTCTCCAAGTGCTGCGACATTTGCATCATTTCCTGTCTTAACATTCATGTTCAAAAGGTCTTGCAGTTCCTTTTTTAGATTAAAAACTCCCCATCCTGTGTTTGCCGTTTTATAAACAATTCCATCGTCATCTACAGGTCCCGGCACCCCAATTCCAACACCAACAATTTCCTCGCGTGATATTGACTTCTCTGCAACCTTAGCCAAAATGGAAGCCGCAATATCTGGGACAATATGAACCCCCTCATTTTCTATTCTCGTTACAATCTCCCAGTTATCCAGCAATTCTCCTTCGATGCTGAAAAGACCCATTTTTACTGTCGTTCCACCCACATCTATCCCAAAACAATACTGACTCGTCATACGTTCTCCTATTCTGCATCTTCTTCATTTCTTTTATTCAAAGAATTCTGTACACGGGTATATAGCTCTTTTGCAGCATTATATCCCATCTTTTTCTGTCTGTAATTTACGGCCGCTGATTCACAGATAATCGCGAGATTACGTCCGGGTCTGATTGGAATGCTATGACATACAATCTTATTTCCCAGATACTCTGTATACTCTTCTTCAAGACCAATCCTATCGTATTCCCTGTCTTTATCCCACTCCTCCAGTTTGATAACCAGATCAATAGCCTGTGTATCCTTTACGGAAGAGACACCAAACAATGTCTTTACATCAACGATTCCTATTCCTCTCAGTTCGATCATATACCGTGTAATATCTGGTGCAGACCCGATCAGTGTATCATCGCTTACCTTTCTGATCTCAACCACATCATCTGTAACCAAACGATGTCCTCTCTTGATCAACTCCAGCGCAGCCTCGCTCTTACCAATACCACTTTCGCCCGTAATCATTACACCTTCGCCATATACATCCACCAATACTCCATGTACTGAAATACAAGGTGCCAGTTTTACATTCAGCCATCTGATAATCTCAGACATAAAGGAAGAGGTTGACTTTGATGTGCTTAAAACAGGAACACCATGTTTCACTGCTACATCTAAAAACAAAGGATCTGGTGTCAAATCACGACAGAATACGAAACATGGAATCGCCACCTCATCATCCATCATCTTCGTAAAGATCTCCTGTTTTCGATCATTTTCCATCTTTTCTATATAAGTATACTCGACAAAACCAATGATTTGAGCACGAGCTCTCTCAAAATGCTCAAAAAAACCAGTTAACTGCAATGCCGGTCTATTAATATCCGGCTGTGTGATTTTGATACTGGAAATATCAATATCTGGTGTCAGATTCTGAAGCTTCATCTTATCAATTAACTTTGTTAACGCTACTGTTGCCATAATCTATCTCTCCTTTGTCTGTTTTAGACCACTTTATTAATGATAACATACAAAACTTTGAACATCAACCATCCTGCCTCTCTATTTTACTGCCTTTTCATGAAAGAATGCATAGATTTGTTCTGCTGCCGGACGGTTCAAACTTGGAACTTTTATAATATCATCAACCGAAGCTTCCTTTAGATCATCAATAGATTCAAAGTGCTTCATCAATGCTCTGCGACGCTTCTCACCGACTCCTTGGATATCATCCAGAATCGAATGTACCTGTCCTTTTGTTCGCAGTGAACGGTGATACTCAATGGCAAATCTGTGTGCCTCATCCTGAACCCTCGTAATTAGTTTAAAGCCCTCCGACCCTCTGTCTATCGGAAGTTCAATGTCATTGAAGTAAAGCCCTCTTGTCCTATGATGATCATCCTTGACCATACCACATACAGGAATATCTAGTCCCAATTCTCCCAGAACCTTTGTTGCCACATGAACCTGTCCTTTTCCTCCATCCATCATAATCAAATCGGGAAACTTTGTAAAATTACCATATCGCACTGCTTCTGCCACCTCGGACTCCGCTGAAAAACTCATGGAATGACTTGTATTTCCCTTGATTTCCTCCAGCTCGTGCAGACCGTGTGCAAATCTGCGACCCAATACCTCTTCCATACTTGCATAGTCATTCGGTCCTTGAACTGACTTAATCTTGAACTTTCTATAATCACTTCTTTTAGGTTTACCGCCTTCATATACCACCATGGAGCCAACAGATTCATATCCACTAATATTTGAAATATCAAACGCTTCTATACGATGAACACTTCTGATATCCAGCAAATCTGCAATCTCCTGCAGTGCACCAGATGTCTTGCTGACCTCACGTTTTAGCTTGTCTTCATCCTGTTTGAGTATAATTGCTGCATTCTGCGCTGCAAGTTCAACCAGCTTTTCCTTCTGACCTTTTTGCGGAACTACGATTCTGACCTTTTTCCCTCGCAGCTCGCTAAGCCACTGCTCAATCAATTCTGTATCCTCTATCGTCTCCTGGATCATCATCTCTCGCGGAATAAAGGGTGTACCAGCATAAAACTGTTGGATAAATCCCTGTATAATCTTTCCTCTATCGTTCTCATCGATATTGGTCATATAAAAATGTTCCCGTCCAATCAGTTTCCCATCACGTACAAAAAAGATCTGGATCACCCCTGCACTTTCGTTTGTTGCCAGTGCTATGATATCCCTATCATCTCCAGTGTGATTGGTAATCTTCTGCTTTTGTGCCACTCCCTTTACACTATAGAGCAGATCCCGGTACTCTTTTGCCTTCTCATAATCCATTTCCTCAGATGCCTTCTCCATCTTTCTTTCTAGTTCTTGAAGAACCGGCTTATAGTTTCCTCCGAGAAAATCTACCGCCTGATCAATCGCTGCTCTGTAGTCTTCCTTTGAAACTGCACCAATACATGGCGCACTGCATTGATTGATATGATAATACAGACAGGGTTTTCCTGAGTCAGTTCCTGCAGAAAAGTTTCTGGTACAGGTACGAAGCTTATATAATCTTCTTAGCAATTCCACTGTATCCTTTACAGCGCCCACTGCAGAATAGGGTCCATAATACTTGGCGTTATCCTTTTTCTGCTCTCTTGTAATCAACACTCTAGGATACTCTTCACCTGTGGTGACCTTGATATAAGGATACGTTTTGTCATCCTTGAGCATGGTATTATACTTTGGCTGGTATTCTTTAATCAGATTGTTTTCCAGTACCAGCGCTTCCAGCTCAGAGTCTGTCACAATATACTCAAAACGTTTGATTAACGATACCATTTTTTGAATTTTTGCAGTTTTATTTGTACTCTCACGGAAATATGAACGAACACGATTTCGCAGGATGATGGCCTTTCCTACATATATAATTGCATCATCCTGATCATGCATGATATAAACACCTGGTTTATGCGGCAGCTTTTTTAACTCTTCTTCTATATCAAACATAGATCTTCTCTCCTACGTTACATATCATCGACATTCGCCGTTCGCCAAAAGTGAGCAAGCTCCCTATGGCTCTCTTGCGCTCATTATATCATGATTGATTACAAATCAAAACACTAGAAAAGAGACCCTGTAACTAAAATCAGGGTCTCTCTATTTTCTTTCGAATTACTTATCGTTCTTCTTAGAAAGAACATCAAAAATAACTGCTAGTAGCAATACGCCACCTTTTACAACCTTCTGCCAGTTTGCATCTACACCCATGATAATCATACCTTGGTTGATGACACCCATCAGCAGAGCTCCTACTACAACCCCACCTGTAGAACCGATACCGCCATACGCTGAGGCACCACCAATAAAGCAGGCCCCGATAGCATCCATTTCATAGTTTGTACCAGCTGTAGGATTTGCGGAATTTAAACGTGCAGCTGTTACAAGCCCTGCCACCGCTGCCAAAAATGCCATGTTTAGGTATACAATGAAGTAAATATGATTTGTATTGATACCAGAAAGCTTTGTTGCCTTTTCATTACCACCGACTGCGTAAATGTGACGACCAATCACCGTCTTTTTTGTAATGTATGTATAGATAAATACAATGGCAGCAATCCAAAGAAGCATAAATGGAATACCCTTATACTGTGATAGCTTATAAGTAAACCACAAAATCACGACACAAATCACTACGATTTTCAAGATCATAGAAGATATTTTTTCTGTTTCATATCCCTTCTTCGCTTTTGATACGCGGCTACGAAGCTGCGACATTATATATATAATGCATGCGATAATTCCAACTAGAATACATGTATAGTTAATCGTACTTCCACCAAGAAAATCAGGCACATAATTATTAAATAGTGCAAGGTAGCTGTCAGGAAGCGGTGCCAATGTAAGTCCCTGCAAAATAACATTGGAAAGACCTCTCCAAATCAACATACCAGCCAACGTTACGATAAAGGGGGGAATCCTGACATATGCAATCCAGAAACCCTGCCAAATACCAATCACAATACCCATCAGCAGCATGACTGGAATAGCAAGTGCCGGACTGGCATCTTTTTGAACCATCAAGCTGCCACCGATTGCTCCTGAAATACATACTATACAGCCAACCGAAAGGTCAATATTGCCACCAGTCAGAATACACAACAGCATACCAGTTGCTAAAATAAATACATACGCATTCTGCGAAATCAGGTTATTCACGTTCTGTGGTAACAGCATCTTTCCTCCAGTTGCTACTGTGAAGAAGACCAACACCACAATAAGCGCAATGACCATTGTGTTTTTCTTTAATACACCTATTGCTTTATCCATTGTCTATGCTCCTTTACTAGATTTCAATATATGGGACATGATGACTTCCTGCGTCGCTTCTTGCCTGCCCAACTCTCCGACCATCTTTCCCTCATTCATGATATAGATCCGGTCACACATTCCGAGAATCTCAGGCAACTCCGATGAAATCATGATTACGGACTTCCCTTCTGCCACCAGACGATTGATGATGCAGTAGATCTCATATTTCGCTCCGACATCGATTCCTCGTGTTGGCTCATCTAGGATTAGGACTTCTGGATCTGCAAACATCCACTTCGCAAGCAGCACCTTCTGCTGATTTCCTCCGCTTAGATTTCCTACATTCTGCTCGATCGTCGGACACTTTGTCTTCAGCTTCTCTTTATACTCTCCAGCTACTGCGATCTCTTTATCCTTATCGATGACAGAGTTGCTGCTAACAGCTTCCAGATTCGCAAGTGTTGTATTCACTCTAATCGGATTCGATAGGATCAGTCCATTTCCTTTTCTGTCCTCTGTGACGTAGGCTAACTTATGTTCGATTGCCTGCTTTGGATTATGTAATTCTACCTTCTCCCCATTGATATACAACTCTCCGCTGATATTGGTTCCATAGCTCTTTCCAAATACGCTCATCGCAAGCTCTGTACGTCCTGCGCCCATCAGTCCTGAGATTCCTACCACCTCGCCCTTTCGGACTTTCAGTGATACATCGTCTACCATCTTTCTCTCTGTATACAGCGGATGGTACACACTCCAGTTCCGAACCTCCATGCTGACCTCTCCGATATTCGTATTCTCCCTCTCCGGAAAACGATCCGTCAGCTCTCGTCCTACCATTCCCTTGATGATCCGTTCCTCATCTATGGCTTCTTGACCCTTATCCAGCGTCTCGATCGTGGCTCCATCTCTCAGGATTGTGATCTTATCTGCTACGTAGGATACTTCGTTTAGTTTGTGGGATATGATGATGGAGGTCATTCCCTCCTTCTTGAACTGCAGCAACAGATTCAGTAATGCCTGTGAATCTGCTTCATTCAGTGATGATGTCGGCTCATCTAAGATCAGCAGCTTGGCTTTCTTTGCCAGTGCCTTCGCAATCTCTACTAACTGCTGTTTGCCGACTCCGATATCTTTGACCAGCGTACGGGAGGATTCATGCAATCCAACTGTCCTCAGATACTCATTTGCCTTTCCATAGGTCTCGTCCCAGTCAATCGATGATTTCTTTCCTCTTTCATTTCCGAGGAACATGTTCTCTCCGATTGTCAGATATGGTACTAGTGCCAGCTCCTGATGGATGATGACGATTCCTTTTTTCTCGCTGTCCTTAATCGTCTGGAAGTTGCACACTTCGCCTTTGTATATGATATCTCCTTCATAGGTGCCATGAGGATAGATACCGCTGAGCACGTTCATCAGCGTTGACTTACCTGCACCGTTTTCACCTACGAGAGCATGTATCTCGCCCTCTTCTACCTTAAAGTTTACGTTATCCAGTGCCTTAACGCCTGGAAAGATCTTGGTGATATTCTTCATTTCCAATATTATACTAGCCAATTGTATCCCTCCCAAATTGTAATTTGCCCAAATACGATTATAACCCTATTACTAATGTAACAAATTTTGTACGGAGGTTCAAGAACTTCTGTCCTCCACAGAGCTCCAAATGTGCAAACAGCATATAACATATGTCTAGATCGGATATATAATATATGCTATGTGCGCATTTAACTCCGTATATCATACTTGTTCAGAATACAACAGGCGGGATAATACCCGCCTGTCTATTCAAATCTTTCAGACACTTATCTGATTATAACTGACTATTTTAACTGATCCTCTGTATAGTAACCTGAATCAACTAACAGCTCTTTGTAGTTATCCTTATCAGCGAACTTAGGATCGCAGAGGTATGAAGGAACTACCATAACACCGTTGTCATAATCTGTAGTGTTGTTAACAGGAGCCTCTCCGCCCTTCATGATAGCGTCAACCATCTCGACTGTTTTAGCTGCCAGATCACGAGTATCCTTGAATACTGACATTGACTGCTTTCCAGCAATGATGTTAGGCATATTAGCGATATCACAATCCTGACCTGTGATAACTGGCCACTCGCCATTGTATGAGCTCTCTAATGCGTTCTGAACACCAAGTGATGTAGAATCGTTTGAACAGCAAACTGCATCGATCTTAGTTCCATCAGCGTAGTATGAAGAAACGATGTTCTCCATTCTGCTCTGTGCATTCTCTGTTGACCATGAAGCTGTTGCGCATTCTGCGAATTCCTTCTGACCTGACTGAACAACGATTTTACCCTCATCGATGTATGGCTTTAAAACGTCCATAGCGCCACCGAAGAACAGAAGTGCATTGTTATCACCAGGGTCACCACCAAAGAACTCTACGTTGAAAGGACCTGCTTCTGTATCAAGCTTTAAAGCGTCTCTAACGTACTCACCCTGCATAGTACCAACCTTGTAGTTATCGAATGATGCATAATATGAGCAAGCATCTGTGTTCATGATCAGACGATCATAAGCGATAACCGGGATAGCTGCTTCTTTAGCCTGCTCCAGAACTGTACCAAGAGCACTACCATCGATAGAAGCTACAACCAGTAACTTACATCCATTAGCAATCATGTTCTCAAGAACTGATACCTGAGTTGCTACATCGTTATTAGCGTACTGAAGATCAACTGTGTAACCAGCTGCTTCAAGCTGTGCCTTCATGTTCTCGCCGTCCTGATTCCAACGCTGTAAATCCTTTGTAGGCATTGCTACACCAACGAGTCCGCCTGCTGCATCTGCTGCTGGTGCTGCTTCTTCTGCTGCATCTGCTGCCGGTGCTGCTTCTTCTGCTGCTGCATCTGCTGCCGGTGCTGCTTCTTCTGCTTTGCTTCCGCATCCTACGAGTAATGTAGCTACCATAGCTACACTAAGGATGGCACTAAGTAATTTTTTCTTCATTTCAAAATCCTCCCTTTGAATTGGTTTGTTACTTGCTACAGTATAAACTATAACACACTTCCAATAGTACATATTTGTCAACTTCTTCATATTTTCATTTTATAAAAATTTAAGAATAAAAAAGCTAGCACATTTTTGTGTTTTGTACTAGCATTTTTTTGTATTATGAAGCAACTATGAAGCAACTAGCTGATGATTACTCCATTACATTCATATAAACATCTTCACGAAGATGGAACCCGCTGTTGATGACTACTTCATCCATATTGTCTTCCGTGACCTTGATCGGCTCCAGTGTCACACATGGAATCTCATAAGCGCCTTCCATATATGTCTCTTTCACTCCGATATCTTCACCTTTGGCCAGTTTCACTGCATACTCAGCTGCTTCTCTGGCTAGCTTTTCCACTGGCTTAAAGACAGTCATCAGCTGTGTCCCCTCTACAATTCTCTGACACGCCTCTAGTTCAGCATCCTGACCGACCACCAATACCTTTCCTGCCAGACGACGTTCAGACAAGGCCTTAATTGCCTGACCAGCAAGATTGTCATTACCACACATGATGGCATCGGCCTCTGAAACAGCAGTTACGTGATCATTAATATAATTGTATGCCTCTTCCGCTCTCCATCCCTCAGCATATGTAATATCAATGATTGTATTTTTATTCCGCTTTACAATGTTCTCAAATCCCGCATTGACCATCGGTACGTTGCTGTCAGCCATCGGTCCGCTGATCATTATGATCTTACTGCCTGCTGGAAGCTTGCTGCACAAAACCTCTCCCATGATTCTGCCTACGGCCTCATTATCAAATGAAATATATAGATCTGAATCTGCATATTTAATCGGACGGTCATATGCAATCACTTTAATTCCTGCTTTCTTTGCCTTTGCAACCGACGAAACTAGCTTCTCTCCATCTATTGGAATAACAACAATGACATCTACATTACGATCAATGAAATATTCTATCTGGGCAATCTGTTCATCTACCTCACCATTTGCATTCTGAACGTTGACCTCAGCACCCAGTTCTTTCGCCGCTGCCACAAAGACATCTCTGTCTCTCTGCCATCTTTCAATGACAAAAGAGTCAAACGTCATTCCGATCTGAAGTTTATCTTCAGCCTCTTCGATTTTTTCTTCTCTGGCCATTTCATTTTTGCCACAAGCCGCCAGAGAAACGACCAAAAGCAATGCACAAATAATGCTGATGCAACGTTTGGCTTTCATCAATTACTCCCCTCCTTGTACTCAGTAGGTGTCAAACCGACATTCTTCTTGAATATTCTGCTGAAATAATTCGGATCTGCATATCCGATCTCACCACAGATCTCCTTCATGCTGTATTCTGTCTTTGCCAGCAGTTCCCTCGCCCTTTCAAGGCGAATGTTTGTAACATATTCTATAAAGTTCTCTCCTGTTTCTTCTTTAAACAGTTTGCTGAAATAGTACGGGCTAATCTCAACCTCTCTGGACACATCGTCCAATGAGATATCTTTGTTATAGTGTGTATCAATATAGTTCTTTGCCTGAGCAATGACACCACTGGACTGCTCCTCTTTTTTGGATGTTACATTCCGACTTGCCTCACTGACCTTAGAAACGAACCAGATCCGCAAATCATCATAGTTCTGAAACGCCATCAGTGATGGCAAATAATCTTGGCGAGAACGAAAATGATATGTCATGCCGCCTGTTTCATAAGCTACATGCTCTGCCCATAATACAAACTCAAGACATTTTAACTTAATATCTGTTATGTAATCTCCGTAGGTTTCCAACATCCAGTCGAAGAACTGATTTGCATACATGGTCGCACCCTCTACATCACCCTTTTCCGTCCGTTCAAAGATGATTTTCTCTATATCGATAGGGTAATCCGATTCGTAATCACATACCAACGGCAAATCATCAACATGTGCAACCGTACCCGTTGTACTGACCAGTGAAGTCAACGCCTCCTGGTAGGATGTCATCGCTTCATTCAGCCGCCTGACAGAACCAATACCGACTCTGAAATGTATATCTAGTCGTTTTTTCAGCTTGCGTGACATCTCACGTGCTTTTTCGATTACTTCAATACGTTCGTTATAATCCAATGCATGATCTCCTTTGCAGGGAACATACACCGCAATTTTGTTTGCCATGACTGAACTGATTACACATGTGAAAAATTCTCGGATAATTTCACGTACTTCATGGTATTCATTCTGGGCCTTAATGCCGCTGCCTACGGCATTGGTCATATAATTGCCCTCTTGCGACTCTCCGCATACAAGCACTGCCATATAGCCATAGTCCTCTTCCATTCTGAGCAGATTCTTAAAATTATCAATATCTTCTTCAAAATGCTCCTGAAACAATACAGAATAGATCAAGCCATTTTCTATAATCGGCACAACAGTTTCCATCTTCTCACGAATCAGCAGATCCTCACTTCGCTTCTCCCTATCATCATCGATCATCTTCATTGCACGTTTCAGTACTTCAACAATCTTCGCCTGTTCAACAGGCTTGTTCAGATATTCTAATACACCGAGATTAATAGCTTCCTTTGCATAGTCAAATTTATCATACGCTGACATTACTATAAATATGGTAGAGGGGGCTACCTTACAGATTTCACGCATGGCATCAATCCCATTAATACCAGGCATCTGAATATCCATAAAGGCAATATCTGGACGAAATTGTTCAGCGAGCTCTATGACGCTTCTGCCTGTCTTTGCTGATTCAATGATACAATCTTCCTTAAAATGCTTCTCAATGATAAACTTCAGGGAATCAATGACAATTCCCTCGTCATCTGCCAACATAATTCTATACATTACGAAACCTCTTTCTTTGACTTTGGTAATCTGATGATGACTTCTGAACCTTTATTTTCACCTTCACTCTGAATGATGAAGATATCTTCATCATTAAAGAATATCTGCAGACGATTGATTACATTCTCCAGACCTACACCATTGGAGTGGTCTGCTGTTTCTGACTGCTGTACTTCCTTTGCCATGATCTGCTGTATCTTCTCTGCGGTCATACCTGCACCATTATCCTTGATGCTGACACAAACCTTGCCCTTCTCCTCATAAACAGATAACGTGATTAAGCCCTCCCAGTCAATATTACGAATGCCGTAATTGACACTGTTTTCCACGATTGGCTGCAAAATCATACTTGGCATCTTTATATCCAACAGCTCCTGATTGATCTTCTTTTCAAAATGGATATCTCCAGAAAACCTCACATTCAGAATGTATATGTAGCTGTCAATCAGCTCGACCTCTTCTCTGAGCGTAACACTATCATTATTCTTTTTTACATTATACCTGAAAAAATCTGCCATGTTCTGAATATAGACATTGGTTCTCTCAGCATCCTCCAGCATAGCCAACTGCGCTCCAGCATTCAAGGTATTAAATAAAAAATGAGGATTGATCTGTGCCTGCAGATATTTCAGCTGTGCATCCTTTAGATGTGTCGCCATCATAAGCTCTTTTTCCTTCATGGCGCTTTCCATCTCCATACGAACCCGTATCTGTTCAATATATTCTCTGATACTGAGAATCATTTTATTAAATGCCTTTGCCACAACTCCGACTTCGTCATTTGATTTGATCTTCAGCAGCTCTACATCCAGTCTTCCACTAGCTACCTCATTTGCAATCTTTGCGAGCTCCTTTAATGGATTTGTAATACTGCGTGTCATAAAAATGATAATCATGGTGTTGCAAAATGCAACCGCTACCAGAATCGACAGACTGATCACTTCCGAATACTTCATTGATGAAAGTAATACCTCATAATTACCCGAATTGTACTTGAATTGTTCATTATTCAAACTGTAAATATATGTATTTATATAAGAAAAAAGTGTACTGGCTTCCTCATAACTATTCTTATATTTCTCGACATTTCTACCTCGTTTGCTTTGGACGGTTTCATTTGTAATCTTCAGATAGGTATCTGACATATTCTTGATTCCCTTTTCCATAAGCTTCATATCACTGTTTGTTGTAGTAACATCCAGATCGTTAAGAAGATTGGCATAGTCCTGTTCACTGCGGTAATACTGTTCAATGGCATCAGAGCTCTTTGTGTTCAAATAGTCTGTCATGCTGATCTGAACATCCGATAACGCCTCTGTCAAATCATTCAGATTCACATTACTTGCATAGATTTCCTCAATCTTGCTGATCATCCGATTCAGGTTGACATACACAAACAGATTCACGATAAAAATAATGATAGACGTGAATATAAAGACAAGTATTAACTTGGACTGTATGGTCAGCTTGAGGCTGATGTTAGTTTTCTTGATCTTTACTTTCATCCGCTTCCTCTTCGGTCAGATAATGATTTACATTTTCCATCGTAATTTGAGATATGTCTACTGAAAAATACTCGCTGACATGCCCTGTAGCTATATATTCATCCAATGCCTGTACACAGTACCTTCCCATTTGAGCAGTGTCTACGGATATAGTCGCCTGAATGATATTTCTGTCAATCGCTTTCAGTATTGTGTCGGAACTATAATATCCTATGATATTGATGATACCTACTTTATTATAATCTACTACAGCCTGATAAGCACTTGTAGTATTCAGCTCATTCAGGCAAATCATAATATCAGGCAGATTTTCTGAATCCATAAAAATATCACGTATTGACTCCTCTGCGCTAAATGCGCCATCATCGCTAATTGCTGCTGTATCAATATCAATATGACTCATATCTACACCAGCTTTTTCCAAGGTTTCCTGAATGGCCGTAAAGATAATATTCTGGGAAGAATCTTCCGTATTAACATTCATCAGAACCAGTACCTTCTGATTTTCTCCATTGAGCAGCTTCATAATCTGTTTACCGTATTCTCCGCCCAAATTATAGTTACTGACTCCAATATAGCTTTTCCTATCGCTATTGGAACAGTCACTCAGTACGGTTATTACTGGTATATCGTTTTCTGCAGCCCGTTGGATCAGCTGTGTTGTCTCATCACTTTCATCAGCCTCCAGAATAATACCATCTACATGCGAATCAATCGCAATGTCCATTAATTCATTTTTCGTATAGGAGACTGCCAGATTTTTTCCAAGTCGCTCCACATATGCTCCGCTTCTGTCTCCCTCTTCCTTGGTTCCTGTATACACTGAGTCCCAAAAAGACTTCTCCAGGTCATCGGTAATCAACGCATAATGACGATCATATTCGCTGTATTCTGTGTTTTCAACTGTATTCAGATTGGTTACCTGCACCCTGAAATATACCAGACTAAGGGCGGTTATGATTAACATAATTGCCGATATCACAATCAAAAGCACTGTCAGTGCCTTATCTTTGTTACCTATGGTCAGTCTGGATTTCATCTTGCTGAATATCGACATTGCATACCTCATACCGTAAAATGGCTGCTGTACAGAACGAAAGACTTGAGCATATAGATAACTCAAGTCTTTTTTATTATACATCATGTGCAAGGGATTTCAAAGTTTAAATATTTGTCCCTTGGATTCTATACTTCTTCGTTTAGCTGCTCTTCCTGTTTTGGCTCTTCCTGTTTTAGCTCTTCCTGTTTTAGCTCTTCCTGTTTTGGCTCTTCCTGTTTTGGCTCTTCTGACTTTATCTCTTCAGATTCTTTGGTTTTCGGTTCAGGCAGCCCCTTCTCCTTGCGGAAGATCTGCATAAATTCTTTTCCTGTAATCGTCTCTTTCTCAATCAGATAATCTGCTAGCTTATGCAACAGTTCCAGATTCTCCTGCAGCAGTTCCTTCGCTTTTTTATAAGAGCCATCTAGCATCATCATAATTTCAGAATCAATCTGCGCTGCTGTTGAATCGGAACATTCCATAACAGTTCTGCCACTCAGGTATTTATCTTCCACTGACTCCAGCTTGATCAGACCGAACCTCTCTGACATACCATACTGTGTTACCATGGATCTTGCAATTTCTGTAGCCTTTTCGATATCATTAGATGCCCCTGTCGTAACAGAATCAAAAACCAATTCCTCTGCGGCACGTCCTGCTAGGAAAGTAACCAGCCGTTCTTCCAATTCCTTTTTATTCAGTAGATGCTTTTCCTCCTCAGGCACCTGTAATACATAACCCAAAGCGCCCATCGTACGTGGAACAATCGTAATCTTCTGCACTGGTTCCGTATTTTTCTGCAACGCACTTGCCAGTGCATGACCGATTTCATGAAAGGACACAATTCTTCTTTCTTCTTTCGTCATGATGCTGTCTTTCTTTTCTTTCCCCATCATAACAAGCTCTATCGCCTCAAACAGATCTGCCTGTGTTACAACCTTTCTACCACATTTTACTGCATTAATGGCCGCTTCATTAATCATATTGGCCAGATCAGATCCCACCGCTCCTGCTGTTGCAAGTGCGATTTCTTCCAAATCCACAGTATCATCCATCAATACATCCTTGGAGTGTACACGCAATGTATCCCGTCTACCCTTCAAATCAGGCTTATCTACGATAATTCTTCTATCAAAACGACCTGGTCTTAATAAGGCTTTATCCAGTATCTCAGGTCTGTTCGTCGCTGCCAGAATCAGCAGCCCCTTTGAAGTATCAAATCCATCCATCTCAGAAAGCAGCTGATTCAAGGTCTGCTCCCGCTCATCATTTCCACCGCCGTATCTGCTGTCACGACTCTTGCCGATAGCATCAATTTCGTCTATAAAAATAATACATGGTGCACTTTTCTGCGCTTCCTTGAACAAATCACGTACTCTTGAAGCCCCGACACCCACATACATCTCTACAAAATCCGATCCAGCAAGTGAAAAGAACGGAACATGCGCTTCCCCCGCTACAGCCTTTGCTAATAATGTCTTACCTGTTCCAGGCGGTCCTACCAGCAACGCTCCCTTTGGCAGTTTTGCACCAATCTGGACATACTTACCTGGATTATGCAAAAAGTCCACTACTTCCTGCAAAGACTCCTTCGCCTCATCCTGTCCTGCAACATCTTTGAAGGTAACACCTGTTTCCTTTTCCACATAAACCTTAGCGTTGCTCTTACCGACGCCCATCACGCCTCCGCCCTTGTTCATATGCTTCATTAAAAAGCTGAGAGCAACCCATACAAGCACCAGAGGCAGCACATAGCTGACCAAAATATACGTGATTGTTCCAGAAGAATCTGGTATTTCCTGTGAATAGGTAACGCCCGCCTTTAATAAACGATCCGAACGTTCAGGATCATCAACCACGCCTGTATAGTAGGTCAAAGGCATCAAGGGATTATCCTGCTGTTTCGGTATGATTGTAATCTGATCGGAATCTACAACAACTTTATCCACCTTTCCTTCTTCTACCATGGCGATAAACTCATTGTAAGATATTTCCTGCTCCGATGCCTTAGATACAACTGTTCTAAAATAGGAAAGGAAGAGCAGCGTAACCAGAGATGCTATCAGCAGTACGAGCAGCGTCTGTTTATTTTTGGGAGGCTGGTTCTTATTATTGTTCCCTTTATTTCCATTATCTTGATTTCCCGAAGGATTGGGATGATTATTATCCATGTTTATTCTCCATTTTCTTTCATACAACATCTATTTCATTATAGGTACTCTTTCCTCATAAATCAATAAGTAGTTTGTAAAGGAATTCTAAAGTTTTCGAAAAGACTGGATTTTTAGCATACACTTCACTATAATATCTATGGAGGTTTGTATAAAATAAGATACATGTTACTTCCACGGAGAAAACTATGATATTCAATTCTTTTCTGTTTGTACTGGTCTTTTTGCCAATATCGGTAATTGGCTACTATACAATCAACAAAACAAACCATTATGATTTTGCCAAGCTGTTCCTGCTTGGCATGTCATTATGGTTTTATGCATATACCAATATCGCATTTCTTCCCGTCATTCTAATCAGCATTCTATTAAATTACTTTATTGTTTTTCTATTTGACCATGTTCACCAATCAGTCCCGAAAAAAATCATTCTGATTGCAGGCATTTGCATCAATCTTGGTGCTTTATTCATATTCAAGTATCTGGATTTTTTCTCAATAACTCTGAATCAGCATTTAGGAACCTCTTTATTACTTCGTAATCTACTCCTGCCGCTTGGCATCAGCTTTTTCACTTTCCAGCAAATTGCTTTTATCGTCGACAGCTATCGTGATTCCTCCATTCGCTATCGAATACTGGACTATGCATTATTTGTTTCATTTTTCCCAAAAATTACACAAGGTCCAATCGTATTTCACAATGAGCTAATCCCCCAGTTTAACGATGTGAATAAAAAATCCTTGAATTATGAAAATATTTCCAAAGGTATGCTGGCTTTTTCCTTTGGTCTTGCAAAAAAAATGTTGTTGGCTGATAACCTTGGTTCCATTGTCGACTGGGGTTACATCAATATTCCATCTCTTGGAACGCTGAATTCTCTGATCGTTATTTTATCCTATACTCTGCAAATTTATTTTGACTTCAGCGGCTACTGTGATATGGCCTCTGGTATCTGTCTGATACTGAATATAGATTTGATAGATAACTTCGATTCTCCCTATAAAGCAAAATCAATTGATGAATTCTGGAAACGCTGGCATATCACGCTGACTCGTTTTTTTCGGGTTTATGTTTACTTTCCACTTGGTGGCAATCGTAAAGGAAAGGTTCGAACTTATCTGAATATGTTCCTGATTTTCCTGCTCAGCGGCTTATGGCACGGTGCTGCATTCACTTTTATCCTCTGGGGCATCCTGCATGGAATTGGTATCTGTCTCAGTAAACTATGCAAAAGCTTTATGCAGAAGGTTCCGTCCTTTCTCAGGTGGCTCGGTACTTTCCTGTTTATAAATATCGCATGGGTTTACTTCAGAGCAGAAGACATTACCTATGCCAACATGATGCTTCAACAGCTGATTTCCTTTCGATTTACGCCAATTTCTGCAGATATGGTTGCCACAGTACTGCCAAGTGAATTCAACCTGATTCAGAAAATTGTGCTGCACTACAGACCCCTCTCTGTATACTATACGGGCAGTGTTCTGTTAATCGCCTTTCTTCTATTTGCTTTGATTGCAGGAACATGCATGAAAAACATCCGACAGAGGGCAGCCACTTTCCAACCAAATAAACGTACCATGTTCACCTTGATTCTACTGTTCATCTGGTCTGTTCTTTCCTTCTCGGAGGTAGGAACCTTCCTGTATGTTAATTTTTAAAGAGGCTATTATGAAAAAATTTGCACTCACTACAATTGCATGGATTGCTGGAATACTGCTCATGATTGCTGCTGCAGTAGTGATTGTTGACCCTTTTATTCACTATCATGCACCGCTTGGCAAATTAGCAGCAGTAGAGACTGAGGAGCGTTATGCACTGATTGGTGTCGCCCGCAACATGGATTATGATACTGCTCTGATTGGTTCTTCCATGAGTGAAAACTTCAAGGAATCCTGGTTCGAAGACGGCGTATTTGGAGAAAGGTGTGTCAAGCTTTGCCTACAGGGTGCACATTTCGATGATTATGATATCATGTTCAACGAAGTACTGCAGCAGGATCATGTGAAAAATGTACTTTTTTCCATGGACACCTACCTGTTGACAAATGTTCCTGGAGATTATCCAACTACCATTCCATATTATCTATCCGATCATAATTATCTGAATGATGTATATTATATCTGGAATAAAGATGTTCTATTTGAGTATCTGCCCGAATTTCTCATCAATAATAAGTGGGAACATTACAGCGCTGACAATGCTTATTCATGGGCACATAAGTATCAATTTAATCAGTCGACTGTTCTCGGTATCTATAATACACAGAGAAGTCTGCAGATATTGCCCGAAAAAAATTACGATACCTACATGGACTACAGCAATCACTTTATTGCATCCATTACGCCCTATATCGAAGCTCGTCCTGATGTAGAATTCTATTTTTACTGTCCTCCTTATAGTATCTTATTCTGGGATGACAGCACGAGACGTGGTGAAGCTGCTGCTGAAGTATCTGCAATGATCAATGTCTTTGAATCTTTATTAGAATATGAAAATGTCCGTATCTTCTATTTTCAAGATGATACAGACATTATTACCGATCTCAATCATTATCGTGACTATTCCCATTTTTCACAGGAAATCAGCTATATGCTATACGAAGATATGCGTGACGGAAGGCATGAACTGACAAAAGACAACTATTATGATACGTTGATTCATATGTATGATTACGCAATGCAATACGATTACGAATCAATCTTTCATTAACCCCACAGCTTCTGCGGATAGACGCCGCTTGCCTTCAATGCCGCGATTGACTCCATTACAAAAGGTTTATCTTCTTTGTACGTTACACCAAACCAGCGGTCTTTAGAATAAAGCACTTTAACAGTCGCCTTTCCCACCTTGAGCAGACTATCTACGACTGATGGCAGATAACACTCTGCCTTCAAGGGATTCTCTGATACTTCTTCCTGAAAGAACTTCTCAAACGCAATTTCTGCCTCCTTCATAAAGCTCTTAGAAAAACCCCACATATTCATGGATACCAGACTGTCTGTTGATATCTCTGTATAATGTATGTCATCCTCTGTATAGATCGCACCTTCAGCAGTCTTTTCAATATGTGTACGTTCCACAAGATCAGTTAAATATGAATCTACATCGGTCTCACAGACACCTCTGGATACATATCCATTCTCTGTCAATGTCTTTCCAAGCTCATAGCCTACCATTGCATAACGATATTTCTCATCATCCGTTGTAACCGCCATATAATCATAAATTGCCTGGAAAGCCTCTCTGCCATAATAATCATCTGCATTAATGACTGCAAAAGATCCATTGATTACATTTCTACAGCTTAAAATCGCATGAGCCGTGCCCCAAGGCTTTGCACGCCCCTCTGGGATGGTACAGCCCTGTGGAATATCTGTCAGTTCCTGATAAATATACTCTACCTCAATCTGTCCCTTGACTACATCCCCAATACAGGTTCGAAAGTCTGCCTCATTTTCCTTCTTAATAATAAAGATTACCTTTTGAAATCCTGCTCTTACGGCATCATAGATAGAAAAATCTATGATTTTGTGCCCCTCCTTGTCTACAGGATCAATCTGTTTCAAACCTCCATATCGGCTCCCCATTCCTGCTGCCATAATGACCAAAACTGGTTTATCCATCTCTTACTCCTTCTGTTATTCTTCATCCTCAGGATAATGATCTCCATACTCCTGAAATTTATATACGATTTCCTCTTCATCCATCGGAAAATCTTCATTTTGCTCCGATGTCGTGTCTCTTTTTTGATTTGCACGTTCCATGTTTTTTGCCGCCTGTTTAAACCGCTTCCTGTTTCCGATCACTCGGAATAAAACTATGATTGCTATGATAATCAAGGCTGCTGCGCCTATCACGATCCAGATTGAAACGCCAGTTCTTTTTTCTACCAGATACTTTATTCTCTCCCATGTGACGGGCACCTTTTCTTCCTTTTGATTGGTATCTATACGTTCATAATTTGTGACCTTTCCCGTCGGATCAATTAATGCAATCTGCCCTGTCAGCTTTTCTATGATAGCTTTATCAGAAAGTACTTGATCTAATGTTTCCGATGCCCCTTCACTATATGTAATGGTATAAATTCTCTTCTCAAAGTCCCACGGAGAACGGATTACCTGTACAATAATCTTTCCGGCCAGCATCTCTGCTGTTACAGGAACATCTCCCGCAATTGAATACTTGTATTCTCCAAGCGGAACAATTCCAAGTTCCGTCTGAACTTCCGCTGGGAGGCTGATATCATCATTTTGCTGCAGGAAGATCATATCCTGCTTCGTCTCTTCCTCGGTAAGTTTCCCACAATCCCTGCATAAAGACCATGAAATAGCTTCTCTGTTGTTCTGTCCTGCCCTAGTTGCCAACTCACATGCCATTGCCAGTTGCTGTTCTGAGGGTTGTTTTGATAACCCCATCACAATACTGTTCTGATTGCCATTTGAATAAAAAGATGGTGTATTGGCCAAGGTCGGAATAACACCTGTATCACCTGGTTCAAAGTATATTTCCGTAGCTTTATCAATCACAGTCCATGCAGTATCATAATAATCCTTCGAACAATCAATTTTTCCAAGATAGTTATAGCAGTCTATCTTTACATTAATCGTATTTTTTTTCAGGCATTCATCTGGTATTGTGACTTTGATTTCTCCATAATCCGCATTGGAAGCTGAAAGCTTGACACTGCCCGCAGCAATCTCATCAAAATATACCGTCATGAGAGAATGATCTGATTCCAGCGCCTTTGAATGTCGGAATCTGACTAATATGTAGGAATCATCTCCACTTTGTATTCCGTCTGGCTGTAAGAACGAGAAATTTGTGCTCTGATGAAAGGCTCCTACAAGATTGACCGAATCATATCCGAAATCATCCAGCTTATAATATCCTGATTCTTTTTTTTCAGCTTCCTGACGAATGTTTTTATTTTGTAGTGTTGCCAGATCACTTACGACCGTTATCTGTGTACCTGTTATTTCTTCCATGAAATCCTTAACACAGAAGAATTGAACAGCCTTTTGTAATCCAACGGCATCTTTCCCGACGATCAGAGTTTTATAATAGGGAGCTGTCGTAGTTTTGTCCGCAACTGAAATATACCCCATATTTTCCGACATTGGTGCAGAAGGAAATGTAATTCCCTGATCTTCCGAGTAGCTGTTATCATAACCAATAAAATATTTATTCTTGATCTCCGAAGAAGATGGTGCCCCCGTTGACACACAGTAACTCAAATTATCATTATACGGATAGTACATACCGACTGCTGATGAGATCTGAAACATTCCCTCTATCTGATCATCTGTCACTGTCTTTGGTAATATATATTCGTTCTCAAGAGTTCCCTTATTCCCAAGACCATCATAGAGAAACGTATATAGATTATTAATTCTGGGTGCTGCAAACTTATCTATTGCGATATGAAGATATGATGTATTTAATATATTAATCCAGTTACTTGGATTATCTATATCTGCACAGTCTCCTTCTATCGATCGTTGAGTTGTAATAATTTTCAGTTCATTTAATTCTCCTATTTTCAGCACATCTACAGGTATCTCCACCTTCCATGAACGTACAGTATCCTCCTGCAGATCAAGAAGCCATTGAGTCTCCAATGCTGTCTCATTAATCTCCAGTGTAATGCTGGAACGCTCATATATCAATGTATTGGATAATTTCATATTCAGCATCAGATAGCTGTTCTCATCTACCATTGTACCTTCTGGTAAAGTGAACCAATATGAAGCCGTATTTTTAGGCATGTCCATTTTTTTTGTTTTCTCAAACAATTGCAGATCTACATAGCCTACTTCAGCTGCATATACCGTTTCCTTCATTACCGATAAAACTAAAAATACTGTGATCACCCATACTGTATATAGAAGCCACTGCTGTACTTTATTGATCATGTTTCTCCTTCGCCCTCCTCTTCAGATAATCCATGGTGCGTCTTTTCCCAATAAAATGGGTTCGACAGTAATTGAAACAATGCTTTATAGGAAGCAATACTCATTAATAACCAATATATTGGCGTAAATAGTGCATACTTGATCAGTTTATATGAAAATACACTTTTTTTCTTCAAGGCACAATCTCTGATTACACTATACATACCCATAATATTAATATAGGTAAACATGAAATTCCCAAATATCAATTGAAAGGCAGCCAGATAATAAAATACGCCGGGAAATAATTCCTGTATCCATCCTGCTCCAGTAGTATACCATAAAACCATCATAAACCAAAATATCGGATTGATTAAAGGAAGCAGCGGTGTGCCTAATATCATTGCCTGATATCCGACAAATCCTCTCAATCCAAGAGTTTTGTATAATGTGACTGGATGGCGCATATGTACCAGCCATGTCTGCATATACCCCTTTATCCAACGGGAGCGTTGTCTGATCCAGTTAATTACATTCGAATTAGCTTCTTCCCATGTCCGTGAATCAAGAATCGCTGTTTTATAATCAAACTTGAACAGCCGGATTCCTAGATCCGCATCCTCTGTAACATTGAAGGGATCCCATCCTCCTACCTCTTTCAGAAAACTGATCTTGAAATGATTAGATGTTTCACCCAAGGGCACTGGCACATCCATCTGCATGATTCCTACCAGCAGCAGTTCAAACCACATACTATACTCCTGGGTAAACAGTTTAGTTAAAAAGTTTTGGTTACTGTTAAAATAATTCAGTTTTGCTTGAATGCATACATATTCTTCCGGTAGCTCCTGAAATGCCAAATATGCCTTTTTCAGCTGATCTGGTTCAGGTCTGTCTTCTGCATCATAAATGACCACATACTCGCCCTTTGCATGTATCAGACCATAGTTACAAGCTTTTGGTTTTGTCTGAGGTGCGGAAGACGGCACTACAATAGAACTATAACAGCTCGGTAGATTCATGGTTCTTACCAACTCTATTGTTTCCCGATCATCCTCTTCCAGTAAAATTCTGACATCAAGCTTATACTTCGGGTAATCTAATTGCTCTATATTATAAATCAGCTGCTTCAGAACCTCCGTTTCTTTATACACCGGAATTAATAATGTATAAATCGGTAGCTTGGTTTCATCTATCTCTGAAAGACGCTTTGCACTGTACTTAATCTGAGTGTTTTTTCTCTCTCCTTTTAATACAATCCAAAGCTTCAATATAGTCATGATCGCATAAAGTACCTGAAAAAAGATATTAATTGAAAACAGCGTTACTCTCCAGTTCAAGATTAACCCTGACACAAGCAACACTCCGATTGCAATCAATACTCCCAACTGCTTTGATGTGAATGTAACGATTGCTGAGTTATCGGGCTGGGAATCGTACAGGTCGAATATACTTTGATGTTTCTGCTTTCTTCTATATATGATATCCCAATATTGATTCATTTCACCTTGGGTTGCCAATACCTGCTCCGTTTTCTTTCCAAGAAATTTTTCAATTTCTCTAACCCCATCTTCAGGTAATTGACTGGCTACAGCTACTACACAGACACTACCCCTTTTATTAATCACTACAGCATTATATTTTGTCGCAAGCGCAAAAGGAAGCCTTTCCGTAACACCCAATCCATTATCTTCTCCAGTACGACCCATTTCTGACTGATTTGCCAGTTCACGATATAGATCTTCTTCCGTAACATATCCCATGAATAACAAGATCTCGCCAAGTTTTCCGCCACTTCGTTGCTGCATCTCAACTACATCATCCAGCTGTTCCTCGCTGATGATTTCTTTTTGAATAAGTGTCTCTCCAAGCTTACTGTGCGCTCTTTTTCGTTTGTTCATGATTCTTTTAAGCTTTTCTTCACTTACATATCCAAATGCTACACAGATATCTCCGATACGACCCCCATTACGTTTCTGATAGTCCAACGCCTGAGCCAGCTGTCTCTCCGTGATATATCTCTCCTGCAGCAGAAGTTCCCCTATTTTTGTGCTTTTACTTTCAAATATAAAATCAGATAACTCTTTGTCTGTCAGATATCTTTCCGCAACTAAAATATCACCCAGTTTACCGCCCAGCTCCTTCTGACGATAAACTGCATATTCCAGCTGTTCCCTGCTGATATAACCGGATCTGACCAGTCTCTCACCTAGCATGTCTGCTCTTTGCATCTTCTTTGACTCTTTTTCTTTCTTTAATCTGTTACCCTAAATAGTTTAAAGCCTTCAAATTCTTCTTCTAGCTCACACCAATCTGCCCCTGCACTATATAGATCTGGATAGGCCAGATTAATGGCATCTAGATTTCCGACTCCGCTTGTGTCCGGAACCAGAATATGGTTAATTCCCTTCCCGACAGGATCAGCAACGCAATCATAGAAATTCAGACTGCTGCTCACTACAAGGTGATCTATATTTTCTATATTTAAAATGACTCCATTCGTCAAGAAAGCATCCATCAATACCATTTCATCTGACAGATTTTCGTTTATATAATCAGATATTTTATATACTTCATTAGAAATCGTAATATTAAGTTCCTCCTTCGCCAATTCTTTATCCTGTAATGCATAGGCGCAAAGTCCTCCTGATATCAGCAGGACAATCACAATCGCTGTCTTATCCACCTTTAGAGACTTCTTTTTTGATTCTGATAAGATATATGGGACAAACGATATACTGACAGGCAGCGTATAAGAAAAGAACCTCAGCCAGCCAAACGAACTTCCGCTTGTCAGCATCCAGAAATGAAAAATCATAAGAGTGATATTTAATATAAAGATTACAATAAAATCCGTCGTAGTAATTTGTCTGCGGTAAAAATAGATAAGTATAATCAATAAAAACAATGGGATAAATGGAATCAGTCTCTCAATCTCATAGAACAAAATATCCCACCGTGATCCAAAATCCCGTGTGAAAATACTCTGTGATACATTAGAATAAGCTGAATTAAGAAAATATAGAGGATTTCCGTTAATCACCCAATTAAAGATAATCCACAAGAAAACACCATAAGCCATAGGGGTATACAGCAATACCATTGTCCCCTCTGCATAAAAGTAACGCTCCCGAAAAGAATTGTTAAGCCAGTAAATACGCTCTTTCTTATTAAACAGAATATGTATAATCACACATAATCCAACTGCAGCCGCAAAAGGAATTGCTTCATATCTCGTGAAAAACAGAAAAACAAGCGCAAACGCAATCTTAACCAGATGTTTACTTTTACCCATTTTCATCCATATAGATAAATTGCAGACAATGTAAATTACAAGAGTAAAAAAAATGGATTCACTCATACCATTGCAGCCGTAGAAAAAGATAAACGGATTAAACGTATAAAGCAAAGTGATCGTAATTGCATATTTTTTATCGATACTTAATCTCTCAAATGTATCCAGAATGATATAGGAAGCTAATGCCGCAAAGATTGCTGTTACAACAACCGCACAAATTCCGCTGGATGCAAATGGTCTCCAGATCTTAGCCAGTGCAATAAAAGGAAGCTGGAGAGTACTTGGTAGTGGATTCCAGACAAGACCTATGGAGGCATATCTGGACGGTTTTACAAAAATTACATAAAAAGCATTGGCAGTACGACTGAACGCATCATTCAATATCCTTCCCTGAAAATAGCATACATAAAATCCACATACTATTTCAGTGACAAACAAAACTGCCATCATAATAAATTTATATCGATGCTTATTCCATTCCTTCATCAGGATTTCTCCATTTTCATCCGCATGCTGAATTAATTCGCCCGATGTAAAAGTTTATGTTCATTCCCACAAATAATCTCCTCATAAACCTGTGACAGTACGGGGTTGTCATCCGTAAACCGAATTTGTGACTGCTTATCTACACGATAGATACCCTCTGTACGTCCAGCACGGGTACGTGATCCCATCGGAAGAGGCTGTCCTCCGCCCAGAATACATCCTCGTCGGCATGCCATAACTTCTACAAAATCATAGTATACTTCTCCTGCTTTGATTCTGTCCAGCAGCCTGCCTGCATTCGCAAGTCCATGAATCACAGCAATCTTAACCTCCTGGTCGCCTAGCATCACCGTTGCTTCCTTGAGGTTCTCTGTTCCTCTGATTCCACTGTACTGAATCTCAGATAACGCACTATGTATATGTTTCTCAGATAAATGACGAAGCACTGCCTCTGTGACGCCACCTGTCACACCAAAGATAGCTGCTCCTCCAGATGCCATGCCAAACGGCATATCTGGTGCCTCTCCGTCTAACTCCTCAAACTTTATTCCAACCTGACGAATCATACGAACGATCTCAACCGTAGTCAGAACAATATCTGTATCCTGTACACCGTTGGTATGATTATCAGGTCGAAGAATTTCTGCCTTCTTGGCCGTACAGGGCATAATAGACACAATATAAGTCGTTTTATCTTCTTCCTTATCCTTTTCCTTAAAATACTCCTTTACAACCGCAGAAAACATACCCTGCGGCGAACGGCAGGAGGAAACATTCTCTGCAAATTCAGGATGTTTCGTCTCACAATATTTCACCCATGCAGGACAGCAGGAAGTAAAAAGCGGAAGTTTTTCATTCTTTTCCAGTCTCTCCGCAAACTCTTTAGACTCCTCCATAACAGTTAAATCTGCACCAAAATTAGTATCATATACCGCATCAAATCCCATCATACGGAGTGCAGATACCAGCTTGCCCATACTGTTCTCGCCCTTCGGCAATCCAAACCGATCTCCAACCGCCACGCGTACTGCTGGTGCGATCTGAGCCACCACACGTACCTTTGGATTCGCAATTGCATCCCATACCTCAGTTACATTGGTTCTAATAGATATCGCTGCTGTAGGACATACTGATCGACATTGACCACAGCCAACACAGTCTGTCTCGGCAAGTGTCTTGCCAAATGCAGGCGTTACCTCCATTTTAGATCCACGATATGCAAAATCTAATGCACCAATTCCCTGAATTTCTGAACATGTACGTACACAATCCCCACATAGAATGCATTTATTTGGGTCTCTGACAATACTTGGAGAGCTCATATCAAGAGGCTTTTCTTTTCTGTTATTCAGAAATCTGACTGCATGAACTCCTACACGATAGGCCAGACTCTGCAGATCACACATTCCATTCTTGGTGCATACTGTACAGTCACGACAGTGTGTCGACAGCAGCAATTCTATGATCAGTTTACGGTACTGCTGAATCTTCTTCGTATTCGTCTGAATGACCATGCCTGGTCTCGGCTGCTCAGAACAGGACGCAAAAATGCGTCCCTTGTCATCCTCCACCACACACATACGGCATGCACCGTAGATAGATAGTTCAGAGTGATAGCAAAATGTAGGCAAATCTATACCCGCTTTACGGATAACTGATAATATATTCTTTTCTCCTTCAATAGGTACCGTTAAGGAATCTATTGTCATATAATCCATGGTATTTTCCTCCCTATCCTATGAAGCTGATATTGCCTTAAAAGGACATGAGCTTTCGCATGCTCCACACTTAATGCATTTGCTTATATCAATGCTGAACGGGTTCTTAATTTCACCGCTGATAGCACTAACTGGACAGCTCCTTGCACACTTGGAACAGCCCTTACACTTCTTCGGATCAATCTTATATGTACGCAATGCTTGACAGGTTCCTGTCCTGCACTTTTTCTGTGTTACATGTTCTTCATATTCATCTCTAAACAGCCTGAGGGTTGATAGTACAGGAAGTGCCGCACTCTTGCCCAGACCACATAGAGCTGTATCCGTGATGGCTTCTCCCAGTTCTTGCAGGATATCCAATTGTTCCAGAGTTCCTCTTCCTGCAACTAGATCCTCCAAAATCTCCAGCATTCGTTTTGTACCCTCGCGACATGGCACACACTTGCCACAGCTTTCATTCTGGGTAAAATTCATAAAGAATCTGGCTACCTCTACCATGCAGGTATCCTCATCCATGATGACCAGTCCGCCAGAGCCGATCATTGCTCCCATCTTTTTCAGAGAATCAAAATCGAGCGGCAGATCTAAATGTGTCTCCATCAGACATCCACCAGATGGTCCGCCTATCTGAACCGCTTTAAAGTTCTTTCCATTTTTGATTCCGCCACCGATATCATAGACAATTTTCTGCAATGTCGTCCCCATGGGAACCTCAATTAATCCTGTATTATTAATGCTTCCAGTTACAGCAAATGCTTTTGTTCCTGGACTCTTTTCTGTTCCAATCGTATGATACCATGCTGCACCTCTTGTGATAATCATTGGCACATTGACATAGGTTTCTACGTTATTCAAAACTGTTGGCTTGCCAAAAAGACCCTGTTCTACCGTACGCGGCGGTTTGGTTCTCGGCATTCCGCGTTCTCCTTCAATAGAAGCAGTCAATGCGCTGCCTTCACCACACACAAAAGCACCTGCACCACGGTTAATCTGTAATGTAAAACTGTAGTCTGAACCCATAATACGATTGCCCAGAAGACCTGCTTCCTCCGCCTGTCCAATGGCAATCTTTAAACGGCTGATAGCGAGCGGATATTCTGCACGCACGTAGATATAGCCTTCCTGCGCTCCTACAGCGTATCCAGCAATGATCATTCCTTCGATCATCTTATGAGGATCGCCTTCCATAACACTCCTGTCCATGAAAGCACCTGGATCTCCCTCATCACCGTTGCAGACCACATAACGAATCTTCTCTGCTTGTCTGGCAACCTGTTTCCACTTATAACCTGTCTGAAATCCCCCGCCGCCTCTGCCACGCAGATTAGATTCTAAAATCTCATTGACGACATCTTCAGGCGACATCTCAAATAAAGCCTTCTTTAAGGCTTGATATCCACCAAAGGCAATAGATTCGTCAATATGTTCTGCATCAATATGTCCGCAATTTTTTAATACCAGACGGGTTTGCTTTGCATAAAAAGGGATATCCTCCTGAGTCTGATACTTTACCCCATTTGACTCATATAAAAGACGTTCAATCGGTTCACCCTTCAAAATCGTCTTTTCATAGATTTCTTCACAATCTTCTTCTTGAACCTTAATATAGAGGATATTATATGGCTCAATCCGGACAAGCGGTCCCATCTCACAAAAACCATGGCATCCGCTCTTCTTGATTCCGACTTGTTTATGATCTTCCAGTCTGTGGGCAATTTCTACTCCGAATTCTACACTTGTTCCTGCATCATTTTGGGTCAGTTCACAGAGACGTTCATAGATGGATGCGGAGCCGCCTGCAAGACAACCTGTTCCCGCACAGATCAAAATCCTCACATCATCACTCTTAATTCTGGATAGCGTTTTTTCCCTCTTCTGATCCAACGCTTCCCCTGATTGTATTCTCATGCATCCTCACCTCTCAGCTTCTCTATAAGTTCTGATACCTTATCTGGTGTCATAGAGGGATGTACTTTTTCATTCACCGTCAATACTGGCGCAAGACCACATGCGCCCAGACAAGAAACCGTTTCTACCGTAAACTGCATATCGTCTGTTGTATGCTGATTGGACGATAGTCCTAATTCCTGATACAAACGTTCCAAAAGCGGTAAAGATTTTCTCACATGGCAAGCCGTTCCATCACATACTTTAATAATGTACTTTCCTTTCTTTTCAAAAGAAAAGTTCTCATAAAAGGTCGCAACACTATAAGCCTTTGCCTCAGTAATGTCCAGCTTCTTCGCGACATAAATCAGAAGTTCAGATGGCAAATACCTATACTCATTTTGTATGTCCTGCATGATCGGAATAAGATACCTGGCTTCGGTCCCATGACTTTGTATGATTTCGTCAGTTTTATCATAGTATGATTGTTCCAACATACCGTTTCCTCCTGTGCACTGCTTACTTCTTTTTCCTATTTCTGATTCTGCTCTGCTTCAGGTTTTTCCTTTGTTACCTTTGTCAGCAGCATAACAATCAGCATCACTAGAATGATTACTACAAAAATACCAGCCATACCCTTCCACATCATGTTTAGTGCTATGATTACGTTCGTCATATTCATATTTATGTTCTCCTTCTATAAATAGTTAGATACCAAACTCATTAACAGACCGCCAGCCACAACAGATGCAATCTGTCCAGATACGTTCGCTCCAGCAGCATGCATAATCAAAATATTAGTCGGATCCTCTTTCAGTGCCATCTTCTGTACCACACGGGATGACATCGGAAATGCAGAAATTCCTGCAGCACCAATCATCGGATTAATCTTTTCTTTTCTAAATAAATTGATTAGCTTTGCAAACAGTACACCACTGATGGTATCAAAAACAAATGCCAAAAGTCCGATACCCATGATCATCATAGTATTGATATTGACAAATTCCTCTGCACGCATACTGAAAGCAATGGTAATACCAAGTAATAACGTAATAAGATTTGTCAGCTGATTCTGTGCCGAGTCTGAAAGAGTTGCCAGAACACCGCACTCCCTAATCAGATTACCAAACATCAAAAAGCCTACCAGCGCTACTGATGTAGGAGCTACCAGACCTGCTACAAAAGTGACTGCGATTGGGAATATAATCCTAGTTGCCTTAGATACATTCTTCGGGTTATACGGCATCTTAATCTGACGTTCCTTTTTCGTCGTAACGAGCTTGATTGCAAAAGGCTGAATAATCGGAACAAGTGCCATATAGGAATACGCTGCTACCGCAATGGCTCCTACATAGTTAGACTTTAGCATCTGTGATACCAAAATAGATGTCGGACCATCTGCCGCTCCAATAATGCCGATGGATGCCGCATCCTTTAAATCAAATCCAACCATTGCCGCAAATACAACTGCTGCAAAAATACCGAACTGAGCTGCTGCGCCAAATAAAAACATAATCGGCTGTGAAAGAAGTGGTCCAAAGTCAATCATAGCACCGATGCCGATAAATAGCAGAATTGGAAGAGCCTCTGAAGCCTCTATTCCGATTTCAAACAACCATTGTATGATTCCATTTGTCTCACCAATCCCTGTCAGAGTCTGATCGATGACTCCTGTATTCGGTAAATTAACAAGTATTGCTCCGAATCCCATTGGTAATAATAAAGATGGCTCATACTCTTTCTTCACGGCAAGGTATATCAAAATAAGACCCACCGCATACATCACTAACTGCTGCCACGTAATTACAAGTAAATTTGATAACAAAAAATCCATCTTCTCCTCCTTATTTAACCTTTCATTTTCCCTTCATAAATGACATCTAAAATTTGCCGCCTCCGCCACCATGTGACCTGCCGCTACTGCTGCTGTGTACTGTACTTCCGCCGCTCCCACTTTTACTTTCGGTTTGTATTTTGACTGAAGACGTATGAGATCTCAGGAATAAGTCTTCTTGTCTGCGAAGCGTTATATGTTCTTTATCCAGATAGTCATTTGCAAGCGTCGGCTGCACTGCTGTGCGACACTTTCTAATCATAATCATAATGATAATCACCGCCAGAACCAATCCTAATATCAAACCCATCGGAAGATATGTCAAAGCCGCAGCAAACGGATTGGTTTCTTCTATAATATATCCTGATCCATCATCCGTTTCTAAATAATATTCCACATCACTGAGCCATGCCAGAAATCCATTCCCGTAATCTCCTTCAGACAGATAGGGCTGAACAGTAGACTTCATATCCTCTACTTCACTATCTGAAAACCACAAAATTGCCTGTCCACATGTAGAAATCCAATACTCCTGAATGTCCATATTAACAGTTAAAATGATTCCGTCCTGTTCATCACCCATTCCAAAACCATTGTAATCGTAATAATCATCAGCATAATCCATAGCACTCTTGCCTTCACTATCATTTGTTGTCACAATAACAACATCACAGCTATATGCATTTCTGATATAATCAATATTTTCGTTAATCTGTGTAATCTCTTCATCACTGAGCAGTCCTGCGCTGTCATCCACACGTTCTTCATATGCAAAGACAGGAACCGTCATTATGACTGTCATAAGTACCATCAATATAGATGCTGTTATTCTCTTTTTCATCATCACACACCTCCTACCAAGAACCTGATTACATTTATAAGATATATGACAAATGCTGTACCACCCATAATTCCAAAGAATGTAGCAATGGTTCTGGGTACAGAAACTGGAAGGTTGCCTACCATTTTCCCCGTTTGCCCATTCATAGCAAACATATAATCCTTATCCTTATATTTGCTGGCTAACATCCATACTGGAAGCAATACATAATGTGTCTTGCCATAATTCAGATTTGTAACATTCTGAGCAACACTGACCGAAGAATAGCCGCTGACTGTATCCTGCATCACCCTAACTGCCGAATTTCTCATTCTGGAGTCAACACGCGGCTTTACATCCTCTGCGCTCTGATCATATTTTTCTGCAAAATATCCCGATAAATATGCCGTTGAAAACGGAGCAAATTCCTGATAATCAAATGGCTCAATTGCACTCATTAGATTATCATCCATCTTTGTAGATCCATCAGTTGGTACCTGGTTAAAGTTCATGGTTCCAGCACGTTTTACCGAATAGTAATCCGTCTTAGTATATTGATAATCTCCTTGTTTCCATGTGTTCACCTTTGTTGCGTGGAAGGATATATCTGCATCCGCCTCACAGTCATACATCCAAAACGGAACATAAATGCCTGTAATTTCATTGATCTTATTCTCTGAAGTAAAGTCCTTTGGAATCAGCCATTTTCCCTTACAGAACTGCTTGAAGGATTCTTTTGCCTGTTTTTTATCCATTTTGAACGGAATGACAGATTCCGGCCTGAAAGCATCTTCAAACTGCTTTGAAAATATTGCTGTATTCCCACAGTAAGGACAAAATGAAGCTGATGTAGTATCATCTGCAATGATTTCTCCACCGCACTGCTCGCAGGAATAAACCCTCATTCCCTGTAGCTCTTCTTCTCTCCATTCGTTTTCCTTTGCATCATATTCACCGCCGGTGACAATTCCCTCTCCCTTAGCTTCCTGTCCCTTTAAATCATCCAGCACAAAACTGCTTCCGCAGAACTCACAATCCCATTTCTGGCTACTGCTGCTGAATTTCAGCGGAGCATCACAATTTGGACATTGATAATTTACTACATCCATAGTTCATTTTCCCCCTTTTCTACTCATTTGTGTTCCATAAATAACAACAATAGACTATCTTAAATATAGTAGCATTTCTACCACAAACATTCAACGATTTTCAAAAAGCTTAGCATAATATAAAACAAAGAACCAGAAAGTCCTATGAAATTAATAAGACATACTGATTCTTGTTTACCCATCTGTTATCTATATTCAGATTTAATCTTCTATATAAAAGATTCCTACTGCACCCGGGCCACTGTATGTGCCGACTACAGGTCCCATACATACATTATCCTCAATTCCTGTAATACCTTGCTCCTCAAGCAGTTTCCACAATTCTTCGCCCTTATCCGAAGCATTCGCATGTCCTACCAGTAACGGAAGATCCTTTTTATTAGGAAGCTCAGCAATCTTCTTTGACATCCACTTTACTGAAGATTTCTTTCCTTTCGCCTTATCTACCACCTCGATCTTTCCCTCAATCAGGGATACAATCGGATGCAGACCCAGTGCACTACCTACAAATGCAACTGTCGGTGATATTCTGCCGCCTTTTTTAACATAATCAAGAGTCTCAAGTGCAACAAACAAATGTAATTTTGGTATATATGACTGAATAGCCTCTGTAATCTCTGCCGCTGTGGCTCCCCGATCTCTCATCTGACCAGCAATGATCGCAAGCAGTCCCAAAGCACTACAAACATTGCGAGAATCAATCACAGTAATTTGATTCGTATCCAGATTGTCCTTTGCAATAGATGCCGACTGACAGGTGCCGCTCAGTTCACTTGAAATATGGATACTGATAATCTCATCTCCACGGTCAAGCAATTCCTTGTATTTCTCTTCAAATTCAAAAGGATTGACCTGTGCCGTAGACGGAAGATTTTTCTCGGTAACAAGTCTTTGATAATACTCCTCATTGGTAATGTCGATTCCGCTTTTATATACATCTTCTCCAAAACGTACGGTTAACGGCATCACAATCAAGTTGAGTTTTTTTGCCTTCTCCTGTGAAATATCACTGGAGCTGTCTGTGATAATCTGTATCATAATAATGCCCTCTCTTACTGTATTCTGTGTCCAGTTTACAGATAATCGGTCGTTTTGTCAACCCTATAATGTAGTTTTTGTTACTATGTTGTTTCCGTGTTGTTTCCGTTTCATCACCTTAGCATTTTGCTAACAATGACTGTAGTTCATCCCATTCAGACATCAAATCCAGCAACTGTTCCTCTCGCTCATCAATTTCCTTCTGAATCTCTTGTAATCGTACATAATCGCTAACCAATTCTGGATTCTGGAGGTCTTCCTTCAGTTGCTGTAACTCTGTCTCGCATTCCTCTAGCTGTTCTTCTTTTCTTTTAATTTTCCGCTCTAGTTTTGATTGTACTTTTCCTGGATTATAATATTTGCTATCTGCTTCCGCTGTATCTACCTCAGTCTCCGACTTACCAAAAGAAATTCCGACCATTCTCTTTTTCTCTATCTTAACGTCTTGATTTTGACTGGATGCCTCTGCTTTCACTGTAGCTGCCTCTGTCTCCTCTATGTATTGTTCATATCCAAATGGATACAGCTTATATTCTCCAAGCATTTCTCCATGTATATCCTTGTTCTTATCCATCACAAGCAGAATATCTGATACCTGCTTGATGAAATAGCGGTCATGAGAAATAAAAATGACTGTTCCCAAAAAATCCTTTAGCATGGACTCCAACGTCTCTTTCCCCACAATATCCATATGGTTCGTCGGCTCATCCAGTATCAAAAAATTTGGTTTTCTTTTAAAGATCTTGGCCAATGCAAGACGCACTCGTTCTCCGCCAGAAAGCATGCTAACCTTCTTAAACACATCATCCCCACTAAACAAAAATGCTCCAAGACAGTTTCTGACCTCAGTCTGCATCAGGGTCGGAAATTCATCCCAAAATTCATCCAACACTGTCTTCTCACTGGAATACTGAGCCATCTGCTGATAAAAATAACCCACCTCTACACGGTCTCCGTAGTGATATGAGCCTGACAGCGGTTCTATCATACCAACCAGTGTCTTGAGCAGTGTTGACTTTCCGATTCCATTGCCGCCTATGATTCCTAGCTTCTGACCCCGTTTAACGTTCAATGATACCTTAGCAAGCGGCTGATCATATCCGATGATCAGATCTGTTACCAGCAGGACATCTTTGCCTGTCTCTTTTCCTGGCTCAAAGCTCGCATGGAATGTCTGATTATCATAACGATCAGGCGCCTCTATGATTTCCATATGCTCAATCTGCTTGAGTTTGGAGCGTGTCATGGCAACCTTGGTCGGTTTATTCTTGAATTTCTCCACAATTGCTTCTAGCCTTGCGATTTCCTTCTTCTGGGCGATATAACCCTTCATTTGCTTATCATAATTCTGACGTTTCTGCTTCATGAAAGCAGAATAGTTACCCACATATCGTTTCACCTTCTGATGTTCAATTTCGTATACTACATCTACGACCTTATCTAGAAACATACGATCATGAGATACGATTACAACAGCACGATTATAGTTCTGCATATATTTTTCCAACCACTCTATCGTAGAAATATCTAAATGATTGGTTGGCTCATCCAAAAGCAGAATATCTGGCTTGCTAAGCAGCAGCTTAATAAATGCCAGTTTTGTTCTCTGTCCTCCCGAGAACTCGCTTAGCTTCTTCTCTTTATCTGACAGATCGAACCGAAAGCTGCGAAGCATTGTATCATACTCTTTTTCATAATAATAACCGCCAAGATCCTTGAATTTTTCTTCGAGTGCTGTATATTCCTCAACTTTCTTCTCTGTTGCATCTGTTTCCATTTCTTCTACCAGCTCAGCCAGTCTCTCCTTCATGCTTAAAATCGGAGCAAAAGCCTTCCGAATCTCCGCATCCAAGGTTAGATTCTCATCCTCGAATGTCAGCTGTTTCAAATAACCAATTGTGGGATTCCCTGCACGTGAGATAGACATATCCTCATCCGAGTCTCTTTTTGACAGGTCTACTTCCCCCGAAATCAATTTAAGCAGTGTTGTCTTTCCACTGCCGTTTCTGCCGACTACGGCAATCTTTTCTGTATTTCTAATCTCAAAATTTACATTTTCTAAAATGGTCTCAGCCGCAAAGCGTACTGCCCCATTACATATCTGATATAACATTTCTGTACCTCTATCTTCTTCGTCCCTAGTAGTATAGCAAAAACGAACTCATTTATCAAATACCCATAATCTGACATTGACATTCAATATTTTCAGTGTTAGAATGACGAAAATGTACTTGGAGGAAAACGATGAGAGAATTCTTATTTTCAGCAGCATACTTTTTCTTTTACTTTTTCGGCTTTAGCTTTAGTAGCTTTGACGAAAAGGTGATTTGTGCTGTGGAAAATAGAGCGTCCGTATAGGAATGAAATAATCATTGTTTATAGGAGCCTCGCAGTGTAAATCACTGTGGGGCCTTTTTTGTATCATAATGATGTCGATATGAAAACCCCGCAGACAATCAAAAGGAGGAGACACACATGATCATTGTTATAAAACAAGGAATTGATGAAGGACAGAAAACGCATTTAAAGGAATGGATTGAGAATCAAGGAATCAGCGTCCATGAATCCGAAGGAGAATACTGCTCCGTCTTTGGATTAATTGGAGATACTGGTAAAATGGATATGGAACTGATTGAAAGTCTGGACATTGTAGAATCCGTCAAGAGAGTCAGTGACCCTTTCAAAAGTTCCAACCGGAAGTTCCACCCAGAGGATACCATTATTCAGGTCGGAGATCTGCTGCTTGGACAGGGCCATTTTCAGATGATTGCAGGTCCCTGCTCTGTAGAATCCCATGAGCAAATCTGTGAGGTCGCTGAAGCAGTCAGGGCAGCTGGTGCTACCATCCTAAGAGGCGGAGCGTACAAACCCAGAACCTCTCCCTATGACTTCCAAGGACTGCGTTCGGAAGGACTTGATCTTCTGCTCGGTGCTAAAAAGGAGACAGGTATGCCTATTATTACTGAAATCATGAACATCAATCACCTTCCAAAATTTGAAAATGTAGACATTATTCAAGTTGGTGCCCGCAATATGCAAAATCATGAAATGCTGAAGGAATTAGGCAAAATCAAAAAGCCCATTCTGTTAAAGCGAGGGCTTGCTAACACATTAAAGGAGCTATTGATGAGTGCGGAGTACATTATGGCAGGCGGTAATGAACAAGTCATTCTCTGTGAACGCGGTATTAGAACCTTTGAAACCTACACAAGAAATACTCTTGACTTATCTGCAATTCCTGCACTTAGAGAACTGACACATCTACCTATTGTCGTCGATCCGAGTCATGCGACTGGAATCGCAAGGATGGTTGAACCTATGGCGCTTGCTGCTGTAGCAGCAGGTGCTGACGGGCTGATGATAGAGGTTCACAATAATCCAGCAAAGGCTTTGTGTGATGGAGCCCAGTCACTGACACCATCTCAGTTTGCAAAGGTAGCTGAAAAGGTTCGTAAGATACAAAAAGCCCTAGCTTCGTAATGCTTGCATAATAACATATTATAAACCTAAGGAGGATCATACAATGGATATGAAGGATATGAGAGAAGAAATCGGAAAGATTGACAACGAATTAATCAAATTAGTCAGCAGTCGTATGAAAAAATGTGGAGAAATTGCTGATTACAAGCAGAAAAACGGTATGCCACTCTATGACGGAGGCTACGTGCAGGAGAAATTAAAGGATATTATGGAAAACACTGATGAGACCATGCGGTCCTATGTCTATATGATGTACTCCTTTATGTTCGACATCAGCCGCTCCTATGAAGAAAGTCTGATTCATCCGTCAACCGCACTGATGAACAAAATTACAAATGCCATTGAAAATACGGATAAAGTATTCCCACCATATGGTATTGTTGCATGTCAGGGTGTCGAGGGCGCATTCTCTCAGCATGCCTGTGAGAAGATTTTTGAAATTCCTAACATTATGTATTTCAACAATTTCGAAGGCGTATTCTCAGCCATTGATAAAGGGCTTTGTAAATATGGTGTGCTTCCTGTAGAAAACAGTACAGCTGGCTCTGTCAATGCAATCTATGACCTGATGATGAAATATCATTTCAGCATTGTCCGCAGTGTCCGTCTGAAGGTTAACCACAGCCTGCTTGTAAAGCCTGGCACAAGATTAGAGGATATTCGAGAAATCTATACACATGAACAGGCTATTGGACAATGTTCGGATTATCTAAAAGAGTTAAAGGATGTAAAAGTAACCGCCTGTGAAAATACTGCGGCAGCTGCCAAGCTCGTGGCAGAGTCCGAACGAAATGACATTGCTGCCATTGCCTCTCATGAATGTGCAGTTCTATATGGTCTGCAGTCCATCGGTGAATCCATTCAAAATACAGATAATAATTACACACGCTTTATCTGTATTACGAAGAAACTTGAGATCTATGCAGGTGCAGATAGAACATCGATTATGATGACTATCGGACACAAACCCGGCTCTTTGTATAAAGTTTTATCTAGGTTCTATGCTCTCGGAATTAATCTTGTCAAGCTGGAGAGTCGCCCTCTTCCGGACAGAGATTTTGAATTTATGTTCTATTTCGATCTGGAAACCTCGGTATATTCACCCAAATTTACTCAACTGATTTGTGAGCTTGATGAAATGAGTGAACAGTTCAGTTACCTCGGCAGTTATTTGGAAATCATGTAATATCTATTCTTAAAAATTGAAATACCTTCAGAATCAAACTGTCTGAAGGTATTTCTGATTTAAAATATAATTAGAAGCTTCTTATTTCATCATCTGAGCCATCATCTAATTGATCAATGGACTGAATGGTCACATCATATCCGTATTGGTCATTCACTTGGATATGTACTTTATCACCGACTTTATGCTTCATTAACGCTTTTCCCATTGGTGATTCCACACTGATCAGATTTTTTAGTGAGTTCTGCCTCATTGTCGTTACAATCCGAAACTTCTCCGTTGTCTGATCCTCTTCAAATAGAACTTCTACCGTATTATTGATCCCCACCTCATCTGTGCGAGATTCTTCTTCTACGATAATGGCCGTTTTAATCATCCTCTCCAGAAATCTGATTCTGCCTTCATTCTGATTTTTTTCTTTCTTGGCAGCATGATACTCAAAGTTCTCGCTCAGATCACCCTGTGCTCTTGCAACCTTAACGTGCTCAAGCAATTCATGGCGGACGACTACCTTTCTGTGCTCGATCTCTTCCTCCATTTTCTGAATGTCACTGCGAGTCAGCTTATCATACATGTCGATACCCTCCTTTTCTATCACTATGATAGGTTTAGTATACCATTTAAAAAATATAAGTCCAGTACGCATAAAACCAGCAGATTTGGACACAATATTTATAAAAATAAAGAATTGACAATCATATCAATGTCTGCTAACATAGTATTGAAAACTACATGATGTATTATTCAAAACTTTTACATGAAGCGAGGTAATGAACATGAAAAAAGAACTGCTTTCAAAAATCATACGTATACTGACAGTTCCACCTATATTAGCATTGCTGGTATTTACTTATTTATTTGTCTTTGTTCCTGGTATTTTTATACATGTATCGGATTATATTATGGCTGTATCTTTTATTAGTATTTTTCCCTCTCTGGCATATGTACTGCAGATACCGCTGAAAAAATGGTTTCCTGGACGTGATGGTCAGCGCAACCTTGCCATAATCCTGTCTGTAGTAGGATATATATGTGGACTCGCTACAAGCATATTCTTGCAGCAATCTCCACAACTCATTTTCATCTATCTGACCTACTTTATTTGCGGTTTCGTAATATTAATCAGCAGTAAAGTATTTCATTTTAAACTAAGTGGTCACGCCGTCGGCTCGGCCGGTCCCGTAGCCATGTTGATTATGTTTCATCAATGGATTTTTTTAATCGGAATCCCTGTGCTGGTCTGTGTATTTTTATCAAGCTATAAACTAAAGCGTCATACAATCGCACAAATCGTCTCTGGAATTATTCTACCGTTTCTGGTTGGCATTGTGCTTTCTCCAGCATTTCTGTGATAATAATTACTGTTTATTTACCTGAACTTCTTCTGCCGCTTGAGGCATTTCCTGTTCAGGTTTTTTTCCGATAGTCTTTATCTGCTCATAACATTTCTGAATAAAATACCCAAGCACATAGAGAATACTCAAGAACTTGATCAGTCCTCCTATAAACGGAACTGCAAGGGCAAGCGTTAATACAGCCGATCCAATAATGGAAGAAAGCCATATGTTCATCTTCGGTAAAACAATTCTTCCTGCTGAAGCTCCTGCAAACGGAACTGCAAAGATCGTTGCAATTGTTACTAATAATGCAATCAGTCCTGCAAGCGGCAATCCAATAAATGTAATGCATAGAATAATTAGTGCTACCGGAATTGCACACAATGCAACAAGACCTGTGATTGGCATCGCTACCGGCTTCTTTAAAAGCATCTTACCTGAACCATCAACTGCTCCCGGAATCACCAGACAGAAGAACAATGCTACAATAATCATAGCCGGAACCCAATATACACGATTTAAAATCTTATGTACAAATCTTGCGCCCTTAGAAACTGCTTCAACAGTGTCTTCATCAGGTACATTCGGGCTGTCATGATACTCATACTCACCTATCTTTACTGAATCAGGAATCGTAGCTTCATCTGCTGCAGATACCGTCAGCTTTCCGGTAACTACTGCATTCGGTCCGATCGTCACTTCATTTGCATCGATTTTTGCATCACCATTTACAACACCATTCAATATGACTGTATTACCTGATGCATTAAATGATTCACATTCACCGCTGAAGGTAATCATATTTCCCGCAGCATATACTGCCTTTGCCTTTGTATTTGAATCAATATTCAGTATATTACCTGCTACTGTGATATTATGTGCTACCTCCACATCCTGCAGACTGATACTGTAGCCGGCTGAACGGGCACTGCCTGCTATTTCAGTACCATTCACCGATAGTGTATAACCTACAGCTATCAAATCATTGGCGATCTTGGAATCATTCATGCTCATGTCGTTACCGGCCCAATACACATCTTCCGCATACTTCTCGCCAGACACTGATGTCTTACAGATGATTGCATTACCTGCTGAATCCTTTTCATCAACCACATCTGCCGCCAAATCTGCAGATGTATCAGCATAAACTGTAACACTTCCGGCCAGCAGTGATATCATCATGACTGTCAGTAATAATATACTTCTCTTTCTCATTTTCTTCATTTCTCTCTCCCTTCCATAAGTGAAATTCCATTTAATAATCATCCACAATATCCTTCATTTGCTAAATCATACACTGTCTTTATTTAACTTTCAATCAATATGCCCCATTTCGTGACATTTGTCACCGCATTTCATTACATTTAATACGGTGTTTCGATGCCTGTTTCATACTAAGAATTACTGAGTGCCTGTGCAATCTGGTCTGCAATCTGCAGAGCAATCTGTGAGATATTCTCATCTCTTAAATAACATCTGTCCTCCTCGGTGGTCTCTCCATCCCGTTCACGCACCGCTATTTCATTCAAACGCGAAAAATACCGCATCAATTCTCTAAAATCTGTTGTCCTGTCCAGTACACAGCTTCCATATTGCTTTTTCTCCAAATCACAGGTACTAATAACCTGCATGGATAACTTCAGTTCTCCATAGATATCCGAAGCCTCCATCAGAACATCCGGACGCTTCTCAAGAGATGATAGAAAATATGCCTTGGCTCCTGCGATGTCCTTATTATTAAAATAAGCTGCGAGCTGATGCTTCATATCAATTGTTTCCTTTTTCTCACCCAGCATACCCACTTTACATTCACAGAAGCTCAGCTCTCTCTGCGTGATCCACACCAACAGCAGAATCTCAGATATAAACCCAAATACTCTCTTATGATAATCATCATAAGAATCGATATCAATTCTCTTCTGTACCTCAAAAAAAATATCAAACAACCATGCCGCATACTCATCAAACAAATTCTTAGAGATTACCATGATATTTCCGAATAATGTTTTATTAGAATGTACAATCCGTTCATAAACATCATAGTAATCTGGATACTTCTCCCTGATCACATTTCCCGTTTCTATCAGATCTTTGATGTGATGGTTAGCTGCATAACCATCATAATATGCACAATTCAGACGCAGTACCTTTGTCGTGATAATATCATAGTGCTGCAGCAGCGTCTCATATTCCTTCTCTGTCAATATCACATTATGAGCATCAACAAGATAACGTCTGTAGTGGCATACCCCAACAGCACCTGCTGTTTTAAAGTTTTTCCAAATCCAATATACTCCTGTCAGTTCCCCATAATAGCAATTCATCTCTGATATCTGGTCTCCAGTATCATCTCCCGCATACCCGAAATCCATCGCCTTTGCTCTGCCGACATGTAACGGAATATAGATCCTATCCTTTGGTTCATCAAATTTCTTATGAGTCATTGTAAAAATCGTAACTGACATATGCTCCGACCTTTTGATTTTTTAGTATTGTTTTTTTTGTTTTTTAATTGGCTCACTAGTCAGATCTACACCGAGTCTCTTAAATGTCTTGATATCTACCTCAGATAGCATAACAGAGGTGTGTACCTGACATCCTCGCAGTTTCGGCAGCTGCTCCAGAGCCGTCTTTGCCTTTTGGTCTGTCAGACCAGACATACTCAGTGCCACCAATACCTCATCTGTATGCAGACGTGGATTTTTTCCTCCCAGATACTTTACTTTAAGTTCCTGGATCGGTTCTATGGCTGATGCCGGTATTAGGTGGGTATCATGCTCGACATTGCCCAGATATTTTAATGCATTTAAAAGTAACGCTGCAGAAGCTCCCAGTAAATCAGTCGTCTTGGATGTTATGATGTGACCATCCTGAAGTTCTATCGCAGCTGTCGGAACGCCCAGCTTTGCTGCTCTTTCCTTTGCCGCAACAGTCACCCTACGGTCATCTGTTGTGATTTTTGCCTGATTCATCAAAAGCTCAATCTTGTAAATCTCATTTTCATCGGCATCTTCATTGACCAGCTTCTCCAAAGTCGCATAGTATCGCCTGATGATTTCCATCTTAGATGCCTGACAGCAGATCTCGTCATCTATGATACAGTTGCCTGCCATATTGACACCCATGTCAGTTGGTGATTTGTATGGGTTCTCCCCATAGATACCATCAAATATTGCGTTCAGTACCGGAAATATTTCTATATCTCTGTTATAATTAACAGTTGTTTCTTCATAAGCCTCCAGATGAAACGGGTCAATCATATTGACATCATTTAAATCTGCTGTTGCTGCTTCATATGCCAGATTGATCGGATGCTTCAGTGGGATGTTCCAAATCGGAAATGTCTCATACTTTGCATAACCAGCTTTGATACCGCGTTTATTATCATGGTATAATTGTGACAGACATGTCGCCATCTTTCCGCTGCCTGGTCCTGGAGCCGTTACGACTACCAATGGTCTGGTCGTTTCGATATACTCATTTTTTCCGTATCCCTCATCGCTGACAATCAGAGGTATATTAGAAGGATATCCCTCGATTGCATAGTGCAGATATACCTTCTTCTTCATTTTTCTCAGTTTCTTTTTGAACTGATCTGCTGCTGCTTGTCCTGCATAGTGTGTGATTACAACACTGCCAACATATAACCCACGTTCTGCAAATTCATCCATCAGACGAAGGACATCTACATCATAAGTAATCCCCAGATCACCTCGCACTTTATTCTTTTCAATATCCGTCGCACTGATTACAATAACGATTTCTGCATCATCTGCCAGCTGCAGCAGCATCTTCATCTTGGAATCTGGCTGAAAACCTGGCAGCACACGTGATGCGTGATAATCATCGAACAACTTACCTCCAAACTCCAGATACAGCTTATCTCCAAACTTGCTGATTCGCTCCTTGATATGCTCAGACTGCATCTTTACATATTTCTCGTTATCAAAACCCAATTTCATTGTGCATTCCCCTCCAATGTATCATTTCAATGTCGTTAAAACCATTATTTGATTTTAACATATATATTTTGAATGTTCCATGGTTACTTTGTCTTATGATACATCTTATGATACTATTATGATATTATTTTAATATAAGTAATTCTTTCAATATTTAGATTCTAAAGCAAAGCAAAAGCCACCCAGTCTGATATGTTTTATCACCCATTACATTCCCTTCCTGAAATCAGAAAAGTCTTTTAAAGCCTTCCAGCCAATCTTCACAATTTTAGGAATGTTAATAGAGTTAACGCCTCCCTGTCTAGGTTGAAATGTTATGGATCTGAAAGCTGCCTTTTCCTTATAATATACGAAATAAGCAGTTAACATGATGTTGGGTAAATTATAATCTGCAGTGAATCTCGAAAGATATTTTCTCACAGACTCTGTTTTCATCAGCCGGAAAGGGGCATTTGCATCAGGAACCTTTATCCCATAATACATTCTTAAAAGTAAACATACAACCCGTTCCACAAACGCTCTTGATTGTCCGTCTCCTCTGACACTTCGATATCCAAATACTCCATCATACTGTTCTCTCAGCTCCCAGAACGCAGCAAACTCCTCCGGAATGGTCTGCCCATCTGAATCCGTCTGAAAAATGTAGTCTGCTCCGCCATCAATGGCATACTGATACAATGCAATCAATTTCGGACCATGCTGCTTTAAAGTATCACTCAGGATCTCCAGTCGTGGATGACTCTCCATTAAGGCTGCTAAGATTTCATGAGTCCGGTCACTACTCCCGCTGTCTGCAATAACCATTCTTGACTCTTCATCAGCTAATTCCAACAGCGGATACCACTCCTTAACTACCATCTCAATATTTTCTTCCTCATTGTATGCAGGCATTACAATCATTAATTTATTCATCTGTTTTTTCTCTATTCTTTCTGATTCTCCACATTTGGTTCTCTTTACCTATAAATTCTTCGAGCTTTACCTTCCTGCTCCCCTGATCATATGTCACCGCACACCGTTCCCCGCACAGAATAAAGTATGCATCATCTCCGGCATCTGCAAAATGAAACACCTGTCCATCCTCGCCAATATATCTCCACTGCTGCAGCATACCTCCCGGCTCAACAACTCCGCCCGCCACATCAAATACAAGCTGCGATTCCTGCCGCCTGAGATGATATCCTCCTTCACACGGACTGATCAGCACCCTGTCGTCTCTTTGACTATCCAGAGTATATAACTCTATACTCGTGCCCTCTTCTGCTGACGCTTCTGGCAAACCCATAATCTCATCATTTGCATCATAAGGAGAAATGAAATATCGTCCATAAGAGATGGGTCGAAAGGCTTCCTCATACTCACTGCGATACTCTGCATACTCCTCATCATTCCAATGAGGCTTCAGTACACTGGTTAAATCATTTTGGGGCAATACATTAATTACTAATACAAGTCCAATGAAGATACATATTTCATAAAAAAATCTATTCTTAGCACTATGAACCGTTATCATTTCGCAGACACAATCAGAACCATTCAGATAACCGAGTACTGCATATGGTATCAACAGTATAAAATAAGTAATAATGTATTGTGAATTGGCTTCCCAGATGATGTGAAAGAAAAACCCTCCTAAAATAATGACTGCGGGTAAATATTTCATTACATTCCGGTTCTTACTATCATTCAGGAAAAAGAAAAATGCTCCAAACAAAATCAAGGTCTGCATGACATCCATCATGTCGGTTACAAACGGATTCCCCTGATTGTTATGCAGAAGCAGATCCAGATAACCGGGAGGTTCTACCAGAGATTCTCTTCTTGTCTGAATAAATAAGCTCTCAAACGTCGGTTCATTCCACTGAGATACAATCTTTCTCACAAAAAAGCCTGCTGCATAAGATGGATTCGCAATAAATCCTTCTAACGACGCCTTTATATTTTCCACAGCCGCCTGATTTGTTTGATTGTGTAAATACCCGTTCTCTTCATATACACTCTCCATATATCCGTTATACCAACCGGATGTCTTCATTGAATTATCCTGTAGGGACATTGCCATTTGCGCTGTACGGGGAAGCCCCTCATGCGGAAGCTCTGTTATAGATGCTATACTTTGATTCACAATAAATGCGCTGCCAAAATACACAATGACAAGCCACAGCACGGAAAGCAATATGCGAGGTCTCTTCTGCAGTATCGTCTGTAATAAGAGAAATAACATGATTGCAATCCAAAATATGACGGAGTTCGTCTTTAGGGTTATGGCAGCTCCAATGCATAAGCCCATCAGAACTGCGTCCTTGATCTTATGCTCTTCTATATACACAATCAGAAAATAACATGCCGTTATGGCTAAGGCATAGGACGGCAGCGTTCCATATATAAATGTAGCATAACCCCACAAAGGAATAAAAAAGCATAACACGATACCGATCAGACTGCCGGTTCTTTGATTCGCTGCCCTGTCACAGATTTTCGGAATGAATACAATTGCAATAATAATCGAGATCACATTGATTATCTGCAGAATCAGCAGATTTTGATTACCAAACAGCTTAAATATACCCAGCAGGAATAGAAGAATTCCCCACTGATTATCACATCGCTGTGCATACCCGCTCGGAACAAAATCAATGTAATCATGTTCATACATTCTGCCGGCTATCTGGAATATTTTATTCTGATCATAAATCGGTTTCAGTTGAGAGCTAAACACAAAATAAAGCAAAATGAAGGTCAGCGTAATTAAGCAGGCTATTTCTATCCTACGTAATATGTCATCTGATATATGTACATACTTCTTAGCCAATACAGCTGCTGTGATCGCAAGTATAATCCATAAACAATTCAATACCGCCTGATCCTTTACAAAAAATACATGTTCATACTCGGAAATATAGCAGGTGGAACACACACTGACAATTGTCAGATAACCCAGTACAATCATCATCAGAAAACGTATTATATTACAAAACAACTTTTCTATCATTCGTCTCTCTCCCCGGTCAATGAGATTGTGTCAGGCTTAAATGCTGCTCACTCATGTGAGAGTCCATGTATTTTCTCAGATCATCTGCTAAAAGCTGTGTTCTGATTCTGGTTCCTTCATCAGTTAAGTGGAATGCAGTATCAAAGAAGTACTGATAGTCAATAAAATAGTCTGTGAAATCAGAAATAACAGGACAATCCAGTTTTGATTCTAACTGTTGCTGAAAAGCAATGTATTCACGAAAAAATGTCCTTGCCCGCATACAGAATAGGAAAGTCAATATACAGGCTGCGGCAGAAAAAAGTTTCCTGCTTTGAAGCTTCTAGAAAACCCTTTAAGAAAAAGAATTAAAAACATTTGCAAGACCATGTAAAAGCCCCAAACGGCAAAGTCCAATTCGCACCATGCCACATGCCACAACCCACTTACGGTAAAAGTAATCAAAACATTGATCATATGCCATCTGATCCAGAACTCCTTGACTGATGTCGAAAAGTAGGGACATTTAAAATTAGTCATAAGCTGAAAACCAAGCAGATTTGCACTTCTGATGGCAATATCAGAATAGCCAGAAAATCGTAATAGATTTGTATTGTAAAGAAGAAAACCGCAAGCAACAGAGAACACCCTTGGAAAGTCACAAGGCTGTTGAATACAGCATCAACATAATAAGCAAGGCTGTCTGCAATGACCATCTTCTTAAAAGCACCCCACAAAATCAGACGCATTCCGTACGAAGCCACATCATATTGAAAGAACTTTTCCTGACGAAACTGTGGAAGCAGATTTTTTGCTTCTTTCGATGGAGCCTGCCACCAGCTGTGGAAAAAAGATACAAATAAAGCATATTTTCCGAAATGCTTTTCCAGTTCAATCTCACCCCGATATACATCAATTACATAGCTGAGCATCTGGAAGGTATAAAACGATATGCCAACAGGCAAAATGAGTTTAAGTGTTACCAGAGCAACAGGCAATACAAATTGACTGATCAGAGCCGCTAAAGACTGACTGAAGAAGTAAATGTATTTGAAAACAAACAGAACACCCAGACACATGATTAAAGCAATGACCAGAAGGAGCTTTTTTTGATGCTGTTTTGAAAAACGGGACATTAGAAGAGCAGTTCCATACGAAATGGCAGTGATAAACAGTATAATGGAAACATACTTTATACTCCAACTCATATAAAAATAATAGCTGGCAATCAATAGAAAAACCCAGCGAAATTCATGAGGAAGCAACCCATATGCAGTAAACACAACTGGTAAAAAAAGAAATAGGAAAGTTCGGTAAAGAGCATGGTAATACCTTCTGTTTTGTATTCAATTCTTCCTGTTATAATCTATTTTTGGCAACTTTTCAGTCATTGGTGTTATACACACGATAAATACTAACACAAATAACTCAATATAACAACACATATTGCCAAACATATAGTGTTAATGAAATTCCTTCTATTTTATGTCATACTACGTGATGTGTCTCATTTTTTAATCAAAACATGATAAGCTGCGCTAATTTACGATAGATTCACAAATCCTCATCTGTAGCGTCTATCCGCATAAACCCTATATATCCATAACATCATACGGTGTTGTCTGATAAACATAATAATTCAGCCAATTAGAATACAAAAGCTGACCTGCAGACCGCCAGTTAACAATCGGTTCCTTGGTAGGATCATCATCGGGGAAATAGTTGTATGGAACGTGAGGATTCAATCCCTTATTTACATCACGAAAATATTCGGTTGCCAGTGTATCCTCATCATATTCTGGATGACAGGACACGAAGAAATGTCGACTATCGGTTGTCTTCACAATGGTGACACCTGCTTCATCCGAGGCTGCCATAAGCTCCAACTCGGGGACCTTTGCTATCTCTTCTTCTGAGATTCCCATAGCACGGGACTGCGGTGCATAAAAAACATCATCGAATCCACGGAACAGTGGAGACGTCTTCTTAAGCACCTTATGTGCATAAACGCCTGAAAGCTTCTCATCCATATCAAATCTCTGCAGCCCATAGAAATAGTATAAGGCAGCATACATTCCCCAGCAGAGATGGAAGGTCGAATGCACATGGGTCTTGCTCCATTCCATGATCGTGCAAAGCTCATCCCAGTAGTTCACATCCTCGAACTTCACATAATCAAGTGGTGCACCAGTAATAATCATACCATCAAATTTTTGATCCTTAATCTGATCGAAAGTTGTGTAAAAAGACTCCAGATGGTTTGAATCAATATGCTGTGGAATATAGCTTGCTGTCTGCAGCAGATTCACATTCACCTGTAGTGGTGTATTTGATAATTTACGCAGCAGCTGTGTCTCCGTCACGATTTTAGTCGGCATGAGGTTCAAAATCAGCATCTTCAGTGGTCTGATATCCTGATGCATGGCGCGTCGCTCCGTCATGACAAATATATTCTCGCTCTCCAGTGTAGCACACGCAGGTAACTGATCTTGAATCTTAATTGGCATAAAATCACGTCCTCTTCTTTATTTTTACTTGATACCATATCATATTCAAACTTAAGTGTCAAAAATAACAAGGGATAGGCAAATTTAACGCTGTTGGTGGTCACTACCAAAATACTAAATCCAATCACACAATGTAATGGAACCAGTCCATATCACCAGCAGTTTTCCTCTTCTGATAGAAATCGTTGCCTCTCTGCCTGTAAATTCATTGCTGACACCAATTGGAAAATCAGTTGTCAAGACTGCATCCTTTAACGGATACTTCAGACCAGTGAGATTTACTCCCTCCGCTTTGCCTCCGTACGCAAATATGGAAAACCTGTCAACGGCCTCTGCACGAAATACGATATGACTACCAGAATCAATCAATAGAACATTTTCCTCATCACCCATCAGACAACCCCTGGCACCATGTTCTACAAGATAGTCTAGTGCATGGATATTTGCCAATGTATGATCCAGTCTACCACCCAGTCCACCTAATATTACAAACTGTCGGTATCCCTGACTAAGACCAGTTTTAACAGCAATCATCATATCGGTGTCATCCTTTTCGGATGGATATTGTGACACTTGTTCCTCTGACGGCACATATCCAAGTGAATCAAAATCCCCAACAACCTGATCTGACTTGATTGCCCACTGCTGTAATAATCGATATCCGCCATCTGCTGCGATGACACAATCGTCATTTTTTATCATTGACTGTTTCAGTATAAGTGTAGTATTTGCGGCACCTACAATATAGCATATTCCCATAGATTATCCCCAGCAATCCCTTCTGTCAATCATCCAAATTTTCAAACACACCTTACTCGCTTACAGCATCCGAAGATATCGGCCGGTCAGTTGGAAGCGCTCTGATAAAGGATAAGATAAACGGAAGCGTAATCAATGCCGACATCACATCAGCGATTGGCTGTGATAATTGTATTCCTCTGATTCCGAAAAGCGGTGTCAAAATCAACAACAACGGAATAAAACAAATACCACCTCGTAAACTTGCCAGAAATGTAGCTTTACCACCCTTACCTACACTCTGAAACAGCATATTCCCACAAACGGAAAGCGGTACTACAAACAAGGACAGGCATTGTGCTTTTAAAGCATAGGCTCCGATAGAAATAACCTCTGGATCATTTCTGAACCATGTCACAATCCGTTCACTATAAAAAAACCCTATGATTGCGAACACTCCAAGTAAACACGTGCCAAAAGCAAGTGCAAAAAATACGCCCTTCTTCACTCGCGTATAGATACCAGCTCCATAATTAAAAGCACAGACTGGCTGAAATCCTTGTCCGATTCCAAGTCCAACACAAAACAGGAAATTAATCACCCTTGATGCAATACTCATAGCTGCAATTGCTGCATCGCCATATGCAGCAGCCATCAAGTTCAATACCATCACAGAAATACTCTGAAGTCCCTGTCGCATCATGCTTGGAAACCCCACAAAGAAAATATTTTTTAAGACCACAGAATCATGCGAAACCTGCCCGATTGAAAATCTGCTTTGTGTCTTACCTGTCAGATAAGGGATGATCAAAATCGCTGCGCTGATATATTGAGAAATAGCTGTTGCCAGTCCAGCACCCGCAATTCCCATACCACACCCAAAAATCAGCAGCATATCGCCAAAAATATTGATGATTCCACCTGAAGTCAGACCAATCATGGCATAAAAGGCTTTGCCCTCATAGCGTAATATATTGTTCATCACACATCCTGCTGCCATAGCTGGTGCTGCAATCAAAATAAACGTTGCATAGCTTCTGGCATACGGCAGTATGGTATCAGTGCTTCCTAGCAATCTCATAAGGGGATCCAAAAACGTCAATCCAATAACCATAATCAGAAGTCCGCATACTATCGACAGAAAAAAACTGGTGGAGGCATATATCCTTGCCTCCTCAATGTGCTTTGCTCCTAATTTTCTGCTGATATTGCTTCCTGCACCATGCCCCAGCATAAATCCAAAAGCCTGTATGATCGCCATTAATGCAAATACAATTCCCGTTGCGCCAGTGGCACTGGTTCCGATGCTGCTGACAAAGTATGTGTCTGCAACATTATAGATATTCGTAACTAGCATACTGATCGTTGTCGGTACACTCAGACTCAGAATCAATTGCTGAACTGGCATCTTTGTCATTTTCTCATAGTCGTTCTGATATACTGCACGACTCATTATATCACCTTGATTTCCATTGCAGGCTTCTATCAATACAGTTCCTGCCACCTATTCCGTTTTAGTATCAGATACTGTATCTTCTGCGGATTTTTGTGTTTTAACATTAAATATAAAGAATCCAACTGCAATCAGGAATATAAAAATAGATATAAACTGTGAAGTTGAAATCGTTCCGACTGCTCCTCTTTCATCTGCCCTAAAATACTCAATTACCGGTCTTCCAATGCTGTACAGCAGCAGATACAGTGCTGCAACATTGCCTTTGTATTTTGTCTTTCTTGCATAAATCATCAGAATAATAGCCAGTGCAAGATCTGCTCCTGCTGAAAAAAGCTGTGTAGGCAGTAGTTTCACGCCTGCTGGAGCGAGACATCCATCTGGAAATACCACTCCGATTGCAGAACTAGTCTCTCTGCCGTAACAACATCCAGCAAGAAAACAGCCAACTCTTCCAAAAGCTTGATTGACCGCTACCGACGGAGCCAAAATATCAAAGTACTGCAGAAAGTTCAATTTTTTAATTTTACAATATATATAAATCGTTAAAATACCTGTAATGATTCCTCCATAGACTACAAATCCCTCTGATCCGATTACTGACAAAGGATCCTGTAAGAATGCTTTGAATTCCACCAGAATATAAAGGAGCTTACCTCCCAAAAACCCAAAAAGCAACACGAAAATCGCAATGTTCGTTGCATCATTCTCACTTAGCTGATACTTTTTAGCACGATATCCCAGTAATAAGTATGCAACTAAAAAGCCTAAGCCTATCATTAATCCATATCCATGTACTGTAAAATGTCCTATTGTAAGTAAATCAATTTTCATACAATTTATCCCTTCTATTATATGCTCACTGTTTAGTCGTTCAAACAGATAATAACACAATTGCAATCTGATTGCAAAGCGTATCACCCCTGCGTGTCACCCCTGCGAAAAGCTAATCCTTCCATGTAACCTCACACACCGTAAGCACATCATCTCGCACAGTAAATCGAATATTATAGATTCCATAAGCGACTCCCCAGACACGTTCCTCATCATGAATAAATGCTGTCCGCGGATCCTGCTCCAAAATCTCCTTGATGTTTTTGCGCTCTGTCTCTTTAATTAGGCAAAGCATCTCTTCTGGAAAATTCACTACCAGTCTGTGATCCTCAACCTCTGCTGCAAAGCCGCAAACTGCCTCCGGATGTGAGTCCGTGTATGGTAAATAAGGCTTGATATCATAAATTGGGGTTCCATCTAACAGATCCGCCCCTGATATAATGATGACTGGTCCATCCTGTTCATCCATCTCAATTGATTCGAGTCTGACAGAGGACAGACCGATGGGATTCGGACGAAACGGAGATCGTGTTGCAAAGACACCCATTTTCTTTTTTCCTCCAAGCCTCGGTGGTGTGACAGTTGCTGACCAGTCCTCCCGAATTGCCATAGAAAACTCCCATAGAAGCCATAGATAAGAATAGCCTTCCAGTCCACGCACAGCCTCTGGATTTCTATATGCGGGCAAAAAAATGATTTTCCCGTGTAAGTTCTTTACAAGCCCACTCTGTCGCGGGATTCCGAACTTTTCGGGAAAATCTGTTTTAATTGTTGCAATTTGTTTTAATTCTCTTGACATAGTATCCTTACCTGTATTTAAGATTGTGAATCAAACAAAGAACCATTGAATCCATAGGAACCCTTTAATGCATTATATGTGCCACCATTATAGTAGTCTACATATGCCTGTGCATTAGACTCAATTTTCTCGCTTGTGTCCTTGATTGAAGCAAGATAGGACTTCTCACTGCCAAATAATGATTTTAATGAGCTTAATGGTGCAGCCTTCAGTGTTTCTTCCTTCACACTCAGCATTCCATTCTCATTCTGTGTGATACCGATTGCATTTAATGCATCCTTATTCTCAGTAAAATACTGGCTCATCATCTTCGCATAGGCCTTGTTCACTTCGCCACCCTGATTGTTCATCGCAGTCAGCATACTATTATAATCTGACACAAATGCCTCTATAGACTTTACAACATCCTCTGTGTTTCCAGATACCTCTGCCTTAGTAAACAGAGAAGTCTCCGTACTGCCCAGTAATACTGTGGCTTCCTCCTGCAGACCATTGGTCTTCTCGATTACATTTGCATAGCCTGCCTTGGCTTTATCTGAAGCGGTTGAATCAGTTGAAGATGTCCCTGACTTCCCTGACGTATTCAAAATACTGTTAGATGCATTGTGCTGTCTAATCAGATCAATCATTTCATTGCCCGATGACTGTTGGGATGTGGATTTATTCAGATAACTCAGCAATGTTGTATTGTCTCCATTTCCTACACGCATAAAATATCTCCTTTGAATCTATGGTTGTCTATTGTATTATCGGCTTGATTCAATAATTTATCAACCATTCTGACACATATTATGAAAGATGAAATAGTTTACTTATTAAACTAATTGTATTATACTTGACACAGAAGTAAAACAATCCGCATATCAAGTATCGATCGAAAGGACAAAACCATGATCACAGGCAGTAAAGAGCTAATCCGAGATATCAACGCACATCTTGTATTAGAGACAATCTTAAATGAAGGTCCCATTTCTCGCGCTACTATTGCCAGCAAACTTGGGCTAACAAAGGCAACTATCTCTGCCATCGTCAGCAGTCTGATTGAACAGCAGCTAGTACAAGAAATCGGCAGTGATGATACTTCCCTTGGACGCAAACCGATTCTGATCAGCTTTTGTAAGGAAAGCGGTTATGTTATATCGATTGATTTAGGTGTTGATACCATTTATATCCTCTGTTCAGATTTAAAAGCAAATCATTGTAGTCTGAAGCAGTACCCAAATCATTACAATCATAATAGCATCCTATCTGGACTTAAAAAGATCATTCAGGAATCTATCGACACCTTGCCAGCATCTCCCTTTGGAGTAGTCGGAATCAGCATTGCCATCCACGGGGTAGTAGATCATAATGAAGCAACCTTTACGCCTTATTATGCATATGAAGGAATTCCCTTTGATTCAGAACTGTTCGCTCAGTTTCAGATTCCTGTCTACCTGGAAAATGAAGCAAATCTCTCTATCCTGAGTGAGAAGGTTTTCTGCCATAACATGGCCAATATGATCGGTATCAGTATTCATTCCGGTATCGGTATCGGCATCATTATAGAAAACAAGCTCTATACTGGATTCAACGGAAATGCAGGCGAGTTCGGTCACTCCATCGTTGTAGCAGGTGGTCGACCCTGTCCCTGCGGCAATCAGGGCTGTCTGGAGCAATATGCATCCGAACGTGCAATTCTGCGCGATTATGCCGCAACGAAAGGATTAAACTCTGTTGATGTTGATACCTTTATAGCGGGCTGTATTGATAAAGACAATGATGCATTGGATATGCTCAACCAATTCGTCAAGTACATGTCTGTCGGTATCAACAACCTGCTCAATGTATTCAATCCCGAAATGATTGTCATCAACAGCTCCTTCACCATGAATCTTCCGTATATCATTCCGGAAATTACAGCATCTCTGAAAAACCGCATGAACAAACACTGCACTCTGGTTCCCTCAGGACTTCAGGATTCTTCGATTCTGATGGGTGGCATTTGTGTTTGCATTAAGAACTTTCTTGGAATTGATTCACTAGATTTGAGCAATCATAAATAGTAGACCGCTGTGTACTATCATGATTCATAAAAAATGTCTCTCTCACCCAAACAGGATAAGAGAGACATCTTTATATATGCTTATGAGTAAATTCTACTGTCATTAATACAAACACTTCACAGTCGGATAAATCTTCTTAAACTTCTGATATTTCTCTTCATACTTCGCAGTCAGCTCTGCATCTGGGTCCACCACTCCAACTACCTTCACAAGCTTTTCTGCTGCTTCTTCAACACTCGCATATTCACCACATGCCACTGCTGCTAACATGGCTCCACCATATCCTGGTCCTTCTTCAGATTCAATGACCTCTACACGGATACCGAGTACATTTGCCATGATTTTCTTCCAGAGCAGGCTTTTAGCGCCACCTCCGCAGATCTTGGTCTTTTCGATTTTGATTCCGAGTGACTTTGCTACCTCGAAGGAATCTCTGATACCAAATGCAACACCTTCCAGCACTGCCTGTGTCATATCCTCTCTTGTGGTATCCATGGACATACCGATGAACATAGCTCGTGCATCTGGATTATTATGCGGTGATCGCTCACCCATCAGATAAGGCAGGAAAAATACATTGTTCTCACCAAGCTTCTTGATACCCTCCTGCTCTTTGCCGTATTCCTGCGTTCCGATAATATCCTCCATCCACCATTTATTACAGGATGCTGCACTCAGCATACAACCCATCAGATGATAGCTGCCGTCTGCATGTGCGAATGCATGTAATGCATTGTTGTCATCCACACAGAAATTCTTGCTGGAGATAAAAATCGTTCCACTTGTTCCAAGAGATATGTTGCACCTAGCATCTCCAACCGTTCCTGTTCCGACTGCTGCCGCAGCGTTATCTCCAGCACCTGCCACAATCTTGACATCTGCTGAGAAACCAAGCTCCTTAGCCACATCTGGAAGAATATTGCCGACTACTTCGTAGCTTTCAAAGATTTTCGCTAACTGTTCTTCCCTGACACCGCAGATCTCCATCATTTCCTTAGACCAGCATTTATTCTTTACATCAAGGAGCAGCATACCAGATGCATCTGATACATCTGTGCAATGTACTCCTGATAATTGATAGGCAATATAATCCTTCGGCAGCATAATCTTAGCAATCTTTGCGAAGTTCTCCGGCTCATTCTCCTTCATCCAGAGAAGCTTCGGTGCCGTGAAGCCCGCAAATGCTATATTGGCCGTATACTCTGAAAGCTTCTGCTTGCCAATCACGTTATTCAGATACTCTGTTTCCTTACCAGTTCTGCCGTCATTCCACAAAATAGCAGGTCTGATGACATTGTCGTCCTTGTCCAGTACCACCAGACCATGCATCTGTCCACCAAAGCTGATGCCTGCAATCTGAGTCTTGTCACATTCACTTGTCAGCTCCTTTAGTCCACACATCGTCTGCGTCCACCAGTCCTCTGGTCTCTGCTGAGACCAGCCCGGCTTTGGAAATTCCAAGGGATATTCCTTAGAAACAATCTTATGAATGCCACCGCACCCATCCATTAATAACAGCTTTACCGCTGAGGTTCCAAGATCCACACCTATGTATAGCATACCGCTTCCTCCTTTATTGAATCACGTATCTTCAAGTCCATTTTTGCTTAGTTCAGTGACTAAACTATCTAGTTTTTAGCGTACTATACTTCTATCTGATTGTCAATTCATTTTCCGTATCAATCAATTTTATCCTCTATTTTGTGCCTCAATCAATCCCTTGCCGCCGTATAGCTCACGCAGCTTTGGCTTCTCGATCTTGCCGGTTGGATTTCTCGGGATATCTCCGAAGATATATTTATGTGGTCTCTTGTATCTTGGCAGTTGCTTGCAGAACTCCTCCATACGTTCCTCTGTCATGATATAGCCTTCTTTCGTTTCGATGATGGCAGCACTAATCTCACCGAGACGTTTGTCTGGAAGACCGATGACTGCTACATCATGGACTGCATCATTTGTACGGATGAAATCCTCGATCTGGACAGGGTAGATATTTTCACCACCGCTGATGATGACATCCTTCTTCCTATCTACAAGCAGAATAAATCCATCCTCATCCTCTCTTGCCATATCACCGGTATAGAGCCATCCATCTGCCAGCACTTCGTTGGTTGCTTTCTTGTCGTGATAGTAACAAGTCATGACACCTGGTCCTTTTACAGCCAGCTCACCGACCTCGCCCCGCTCTACTATCTGACGATTCTCATCTACAATCTTGACTTCCCATCCGTAACCAGCCTTGCCGATCGTTCCTACCTTGTGGATATTCTCTACACCAAGATGTACACAGCCTG